>CADCQE010000297.1 GCA_902803505.1 uncultured Lachnospiraceae bacterium
CATTGTACCGCACGAACATATGCAGCACATCAAAGTGCTCCAGCGCCAGCCGGATCGTCAGCATGTGGCCGACATGAGGCGGATTAAAGGAACCCGGAAAGATTCCGATTCCTCCGACATGTGTTCCCATCTCTTCACTCCTTTCCGTCATCGGCAAAGCTGTATAGCTTTTGATAACGATCCTCACAAAGCTGTCTGGCCAGAGAGACACCCCCGCAGTGGCAGGAGTACATAAAGGCTTCACAGCGTGACAGCATATAGAGGGCGTACAGATAATTCACGGTTGCATCTTCGACATACGCATCATATGCCTTGCCGGGATGACGGGCCCGGTCCAGTTCACTGATCGTCGTCATTCCCTCGCGGAAATCAGACACCCGGTAACGCTCCTGCGACACACAGATCAGATTTCCTTTAAAAATCTTCACCATGTCATCGAGAAGGTCACCGTCCTCAGTGGCAAGAAAGATCTTGTCATATCCGCCCTGCTCAAACCACTTCTGAATCACAGGAGCTACCTCAGCAACCTGTCTGGGCCGGCTGAAGCCGCCCATGGCAGAGGTGACATAGTCACTGCCGCGCAGCAATACTCCAAGCATGCGCCGGTCACGGATGACAGCGTCTCCATACATCTCCAATTCCGTCAGGAAAGACGGCTGCAGAATTGACAGATCCAGTTCTCCCTTTCTCCTCAGCATCTTGGCATACATGACAGAATAATAGTTCACCACCCGGATTGTATTGGTATCATCTGCGTCCTCCGGGGTAAATGGCAGCCTCACATATCTGCGGAGCATCTCATCCGGGTAGCGGGTGCAGCCCGGCTTCAGCGTCACCTGCATACCCAGCGCGCCAAAGAATGCCTTGCCGCGGCCGTAAGCCAGCAGAATGCTGCCGATTCCTTCTGTCCGCGGCACCAGGAACTCCACATATTTTACATCCGCCGGATTCAGCGGTGTAAGCCATTGGAAAAAGAATACGTGGTGAAACAGCACCATGGCGTCCAGCCTTGTAAAGTTTCCGTCAAAGGAAGACGGAACAAAATCCCCGAATACAGGAAGCGCTTCTTCAGGGGCCCTGTCCCTTAGCAGCAGGCGCGCGCCCAAAGCATTCGGGAGCGCCAAGGGATCGCCGGCAGAGGAGGCCTCCCCTTCCGGCAGAAACCATCGCATACGCGCGTCCGCATAAAAAACGGTCTTTTCTGTATACGCAAGCAGGATCCGCGCAAGCACCACGCTGTACTCATTTGCCCGTTCAAACCAGACACTGTCATAGTCCTTGAACAGGTCCAGACACAGGCTCTCTCTCCGCTCTTCGTCATAGGTCAGATAAGGCGGATACAGCGGCATCTCTTCAAACAGCTTCGAATGCACATACTGATCGCTCGCCTCAGCCCAGGACTGGTTCTCCTCATAAACAAGACCGTAGAGGGCCTGTCCTTTCTCATCTGTCACGCAGAAATGCCTCTCGCCTTGTATCACATGCGACAGTGCCTCATGGAAGACGCCGTCTCCGTGCCGCAGCTCGCGGTAATTCACATTTTCCGGTATTTCACAAAGATTCAGCATACCTTCCCTTACTCCTCAATACTTCAGATCATACCCGGTCAATACCGGTCTTTATGTTATAGTATCAGGCCGCTGACAAGCTTCAGTCCTGAAACAGAGACTGAAGCGGCACGCTGCTTTCCGGGGAAGAGGCCAGGAGCCATTCCACCGCTTTCCGGAAGCAATCGCGAAAAGCCTCGATCCTTTCCCCGCTATACCAGCCGGCGTTGTACCCGCAGTACCATGTCAGCTTGTCGATCCCCTTCCTGTCGATCAGACCGGTGATCACCATCCCGGTCTGCCCAAGCGGCAGCGGCACACGGGAGTCAACGATGGCAGAGAGGTTCCCCAGGTCAAAGGTATCCTTTTGATAGTTAAACAGTACCGTATTGTAGAGAGGCGCAGGGTGCAGGTAATCGAAGGGATACGAACAGTGCGCCGTTCCAAAATTGAGCTGCTCACGGACATCATTCAGAATGTCCGCAGCCGTCTGCTCTTTTGTAAGATCCACGTACACGGGGAGGGAAGTGGCAAACATGCCCACGCTCCATCTCTTCGCCTCCTGGTCCCGGCCATGATAAACCGAATAGATCAGTGCCTTATGCTCTTCGTTTATCGCTGCGGCTGCCATCGCTGTCGCAGCCAGGAACAGAGAACTGCCGCCGTCCGGAGTTCTTTCCTGCTCCCGATGTCCTGTGAGGATCTTCTCTTCCCCTTCCGGTCCGGCCAGATCCGGCTTGAGAATGAGGCTTCCGGAATCTATTGCAAAATGCCCGTCATAGTATTCCTTCGCCTCTACGTTCTCCGGAGAGTGCGCATCTCCCTGCACCTTGCCAAGCTGCTCCAGGAACAATGCATACAGATCTTCCGGGATCTTGTAGTCCGGATCCGCATAGCAGGACCAGACCTGCTCCCTAAGCAGCATGGAACCAGTACCGTCCAAAATGCTGTGATGAATATCCCAGAACATATAGTCCGCCGAGTCCGTGTGATAGAGGGCACGGCGATGCGGCGCACCCTCCAGGCCGCAAAGCGGCCTGATGATATGGCGGAGCTCCTGCTGAAAGGCCTCGTCGGACATCGTGATGATCTGCGTCGGCACAAACAGGCTCTCATCGAACACCTGGTGCCACTCCCCGTCTATCTTCCGGAAGGTGGAGCATAGCGCAGGATGTGCCCGGAACACTTTATCAAGTGCGGCAGACAGTCTGGAAAGATCCACCCCTTTCTTCATCTTCAAGAGCTGGGCCATATTGTAGGTCAGGGCATCCGGCCTCTCCTCCATCTGCTTCAAATGCACCCTCATCTCATACAGGATTGGCAGAGGCTTCTTCATTGCCTCCCGTGCCCGCTCGCTCATATTCCCTTCCAGCACCTGTCCCGCTTCCCAGGCTTGTGCAAGGGCGCGGGGTGTCCTGTTCTTATACAGCACGGAAAGAGGAATCTGAAGCCCTGCTTCCTCACATAAGCCCAGAAATACGATCGCCCCCATGGAGTCACCGCCGATCTCATAGAAATCATCTTCAGCGCCTGCCCGGTCAAGATGCAGTGCCTTTGCCATCAGCGCGCACAGCAGCTTCTCTCTCTCCCCCACCGGTGCGGTATACGGGCGCTCGCCGGTCTGGATCCGGGGCGCCGGAAGCTGGTTCCGGACGAGCTTGCCGTTCGCGTTGCGCGGGAACTCATCCAATGCTACATAATGGGCAGGAATCATGTAATCCGGCAGATGTTCATGCAGAGAATCGAGGCTGCAGGTAAGCTTGTTCCCATCCCAGATCTGCAGTCGCTGCGCCTCCTCCTTCAGGAAATAGGCACAAACAAAGGAATGGCCTCCTTCTGTAAAGCCTTTGGCGATCACCTGCTCCAGTCCGGTGGCCTCGCGCACTCTCCGCTCAATCTCAGCCGGCTCGATCCGGTTCCCGTTAATCTTGAACATATCGTCCAGGCGGCCAACCACATAAAACAGGCCATTTTCGTCCCGCCGGGCCAGATCATTCGTATGGAAGACCCCGTCCCGCAGCGCATGCGCCGTCTTCTCCGGCAGATGGATGTACCCACGGAAATAAAGATTTCGGTAACACAGCTCACCCTCTCCCGGTCCGACGATTCTTCTTCCGTTCTCATCCTCCAGATGCAGATCCTCAAACGGAATCAGGGCTCTGCCGATGGGCGGACTGTCATATGCCTGGTCAAGATCATACCCTGCCAACAGGAAGCCGGTCTCCGACATTCCATAGGTATTGTGGATTCTGGGCACCCCTCCGGGATAATACACCTTACTGGCCGGTTCCCCCGCAACGATAATGGTCTTCAGGCTCGCTGCCGGTTTGGGATACATCCTGACATAGGATGGCGTCATAAAGATCTTCTCGATCTTCCTGTCCTCGATAAAAGCCGAAAGCAGATTCAGGTTATGCACCACATCCCGCGGGACAATATGAATGGTGCCGGCACACAGAAAATCGTCACTGTTGAATATCGTTGCCGCGGCAAAGTAAAAGGGTGTCATCATCCCACACTGTGACTGAGGGTAATCGTCTCTCTCCGGTGTCTCCATTGCCTGCGCGTCAAGGCTGCCGTATTCATGCAGCACACCTTTGGGATTTCCCGTAGAGCCGGAAGTATACACAGCATAACAGGCATCGTGTACGTCCGTCTTTTCATAGCCGGCCAGATACTCCTCCTGTGCCATGATCTGCGCATACAGCGTTTCATCAAGCACACAGACACAGCCGGAGTCCTCCCGGATATAGGCGATGCGCTGTTCGGGATAATTCTCCTCCAGCGGAACATACGCTGCCCCTGCCCGCAGGACGCCGCCAATACAGGAATAATAGCCTGCGCAGCGGGGCATCACGATCTGCACCATGGACTCTCTGCCCACTCCATTGCGCTTCAGATAGTGATAAATCTTCCCGGATTCCGAGTCCAGTTCCGCATAAGTCATGGAACGCTGCTCATCGACAACAGCCGTGCGGTCTTTATAACGCCGCACGATTCTGGCCATACGGTCCATAAAGCGCGGAATCTCCGCCAGTCTTCCGATCTGGCTCAGTCCGACACCACTTTCTCCCATCACCTGTTCCAATGCGTCCAGATACTGCGTCCCTTCGAAGCCCTGATTGACGGTCAGGTAACTTCTGTTCCCCACTGTCGAAAGAGCGACCAACATCGGCGACTGCCTGACCCCGTAGATGAACTCCGATCCTGTGATATGGGAAGCCGCACTCTCCGGCTTGAGATTGCCCAGATTGCTGAAAATCACAGGTGCACTTAGTATATCCATGATCCTGTCATCATTGGGCAGGGATTCGTGCCTGAGCCATGCCCCGAACACTTTGCTGAAACAGGCCGCCCGGTCCGGATCGGTCTGCCGTTCAATCTGTGATGCTGCGGCACGGATCATCTCATCTGTCCGGCCGCCTGCTGCCAGTGCAGCGTCCACAGTGGCAAGCACCTGCGGGATGCTCGCATTCATAAATGTATCGGGAACGCCTAAGATCTTCCGGCTGTTCACAGGGCATCTCACGCAAATAGGTGCCGTATTCCCGGCATTCACGCGCTGAATCGCCATGGCAATCCAAGTGACCATAGCAGCTGTGACAGAGCAGCTGTGCGCTTCACAGAATGCCTTCAGTTCCATTCTGGAAAACTCTGCCATGGTATGGTTTGAAACCGCCTTTCCCTCAGCCTGCGGAAAGGCAAAGGACTGGTCCGGCATCACTGCTTCCGGAACGTAGCCTTCCGGCAGGCGCAGATCCATGTCCAGGATGTCAGATGCCTGATCCCGGATCACGGCATCCCTTAAGGAGCCGGATGCTGCATTCTCCTCGTCAAAGTAAGCGGTCAAAAGCGCCTCCCAGAACCACTGTATACCGACAGCATCTGTAAGACCGTGATAGACTGCAATTTCCAGACTTCGCCGGCCGCACACCAGACAGATCAGATGCCTGTCCGTCTCCTCCCCGCCCAGTCTCTCCGGCATCTCATCGGAAAGAAGCAGCGGAGACGGATTCGGGACATACCACATGCCTTCTTCGTCCCGGGTCATGCTCATACCCATATACGGACAGATTTTAAGAGCGGCGTCAAGCGCTTTCTGCATGCGTCCACGGTCGATCTCCCGGTCAAAGGAAAGCTTCCACCGTATTGCATTGCCGGTAAGAAAGTTCTTCTCCCCTTTGAACATCAGTCCCGATGTCGTCCTGATCCGGTCGCTTCTGTTATTTATTTCCATCTTCTCCTCCTTTATCATCGCAAGTTGATCCCGGATCTCCTCCGGTCTCCTCTGCAGACAGCATCCGTAGACCTGACTGAAGCTTACCCTGTTATGCACCTCCGGCCGCTGCCGGCAGACGGTTCCCCATCGCATCCGACGCTGCCGCATACAGTGCCGCGTATTTTCCTCCCTGTTCCATCAGCTGCTCATGCGTGCCGATCTCCGCCACATCGCCGTCCTCCATATAAAGGATCAAGTCCGCACTGCGGATCGTGAACAGACGGTGTGCGATGACGAAGCAGGTCCGCCCCTTCATCAGCTGCTCCATAGCTTTTGTGATCACATACTCTGTCCTGGCATCCACCTGGGAAGTTGCCTCATCCAGGACAAGAATCCTGCGGTCTGCCAGCGCGGTCCGCGCGATCGACAGAAGCTGGCGCTCTCCTGCGGAAAGAGCAGCTGACTCATCGCTCACATGGGTATCATATCCGTCCGCGAGCCTTTCAATAAACGGATCGCACCAAACAAGCCTGGCGGCCTGCCTGACCTGCTCATCGGAAGCATCCTTGAGACCATAGCTGATATTCTCCCGGATCGTCCCGTCAAAGATCCAGCTGTCCTGCAGCACGATTCCCGCCGCCTCCCGCAGCGAATGCCGGTCCAGAGAGCGCAC
>CADCQE010000298.1 GCA_902803505.1 uncultured Lachnospiraceae bacterium
CAAATGCAGGCGGCATCCCGGCCGGTCTCGTTGTCGGTGAGGCCGGGGCGGAGGAGAGCTACAAGGTCTCCGGACTGACTGCCGGTATTGAGAGCTTTGGGCAGGAGAATTCTTTGGAGACCAGAATATATACGGCTTCGTCGAATACACTGGATGACTATAAAGTACAGTTCGATGCAGCGGCGCAGGACAACGCAGCCTATGTTGTCTGCGAGGGAGAGGAGATGGAAATCCCTGTCTTCGAGGCCCAGAATGAGCATCATGGGCAGAAGTTCCTTTTCTTCGAGGGGATGCCCCGGCAGTCGGAGGACGTGGAGGCCGTGATCCGCAGCAACACGATGTGTCTGCATTTCAGCCGGGCGGATATCGGCTTTCTCGCCGGCTATGTCGCGGTCTGTGACGGATATCGAAATCTCTTCTATATGTCCGGAAAGAAGGATGAGGAGAAGACGGAGTATTATCAGGGTTTCCTCAGCGGTGTCGCATATGCGATTCAGGAGCACTCCCTGACGCCGGAGATGGTGAGCGTGTCGGTGGAATACGCCGATTCGGATCAGCTGACGCCTCTGCGGATGACAGAGGCGATGGCTCAGTATGACGCCGGCGTGGATCTGATCCTGACAGATACACCGGGGATCTCGCCGGCAATTGAGCAGGCCGCCAAGGCTCGCGATAAGCATGCGGCAACGATAGGATTTAACCGTGTGGACCAATCAGATGTGGTCGTGTTCTCCTCGATGGCTGATTGGAAAAATGCCGTGCAGGCACTGCTGACTTCGGTAACAAAGGACAAAGGCTTCGCCGGCGGACAGACGGCAGAGCTCGGAGGGGCGCAGCGGGCGGTCACGATCCGCGCCGACTATTCCCGCCTCCAGTCCTTCACTGAAGCCGCGCTGGAGAATATCATTGAAGCGATGGAAGAGGGCAGCGCAGCTGCAGTGACTGAGAAGTCGGAGACTAATGCGGACGGCACATCCTCCTATGCTCCGCCGATCCAGGTGACGGAAGTGAGCCCGATGAGTCCCGACGGCGAGGCAGGGCTGCACGGGAGCACCGCCGTTTCGCCCGAAGCTGCCGCGGATTCCGGCCAGTCAGAGACAGAGAGTTCTGCCGGATCGGATGCTGCCGCGGAGACAGGCGGGGAAGAGGCTCCTGCCCAGGATGCAGCCGCGGAGACAGGCGGGGAAGAGGACACGGCCCAGGATGAGGCTTCAGACCAGGATGAGGATGAAGCGGATGCTGAAGATGAGGCGGAGAACGGCGGAGAAGAAAACGAAAGCTGAGGGAAGAAAAGAATCTTCCCCCACTGTTACTCATCGCAGAAAATCAAAGATTGTGTCGTAATACAGCTCCAGCACCTCCTCCGTCGAGCGGAAGATCTCATGCTTCGCTGTGGGGAAGCGCACGAGGGTGACAAAGTGCGCGTGCTCAGCAAAGCTGTTCTGCCCTTCGTTGTCCACCACGTTGTCCAGACCCGCCTGGCAGATGAGAATGGGCACCGCCGCAAGGCGGGCGTCTCTCTGCAGCTGGGAAGTGGCCTGCATCGCTGCCCGCACCCAGCCGTAGCTGGCCCCGCTCGTGTGATAGCGGCTTTCTTCGGAGGCGAGAGCGAGGTGGTAGAGGTAGCGGGCTTCGGAGGTCGCGCAGGAGTGCTTGAAGTCCGGTTCACTTGAGTAGGGCGTGAAGCCCGGCGCCGGCTGGGGCCCCCATCCGGCGATTTTCGCTATGACAGCGAGACTGTTGACGAGAACCATCGGGCTGCTGCCGAAATCGATCTTCAGCATAGGGGAACTCAGGACAGCCCGGGAGAAGATCTCCGGGTACTTCTCCAGATAGAGGGCGCCGACACAGCCGCCCATGGAATGCGCATAGAGATTGAGCCTCGCATTCGGTGTGTAGTGCCTCACCACGCGGGTCACAAAAACATTCAGGTCGTCGACATATTCATCGAAGCTTCCCACATAGACCAGAAATGGATTCTTTACCTTGCGGCCGGATTTGCCGTGACCGCGCTGGTCGTACATGAACACGGAGTAGCCTTCCTGATAGAAGTAGTACATGACTTCGGTAAACTTCTCAGTATATTCCGTAAACCCGTGCAGCAATATAATAGAAGCGGAGGCCTCCGGATTGACAGCGCAGTACCCCTTCAGCCTTGTGCCGTCCGTGCCCCGGAAGCAGACAGTGCGGATCGCGCTGTTCCACCATTTCTTAACGACTGTGTCCATCGAGCTGCGGAAATTCTCTTCGGTAAAAATCGCTGTCTTCACACTCATTTCCTCCACAAACGAAGCGGGTCACAGGGCTGCTTAAGAGCCGCCCCTTATGTCCCTCCAATCAACCGGCAATGACTATACAGACAGTATAGCAGGAAAATGGGCTGCGGGGCAGATCATTTTCAGCCGGCATTCACCGGATTCCCTGACTTTTTGGAAATATGTAAAATGAACCGTTCCCCTGAACACGTTTCCTGTTATACTTAGCCACAGGGGCGGAGCAGGCCCCGGGTACTCCCCTGCGGCAAATCCGCTGCACGCAGGCGGGGTCCGGTTTACGAGCAAGCAGCGAAGCAGATTGCGACGGAAAAGTGGAGGAGGAGATATCCCATGAAAATCGTACTGCAGGATCTGACGAAACGCTATCCAAACCGCAATCGGAAGATCAAAGAGGAGGTGGTCGCCGTGGACCATTTCAGTTTTGAGATTCCGGATGGCCAGCTGATCGGCCTTCTCGGCCCTTCCGGCTGCGGCAAGAGCACGACACTGAACATGATCTGCGGGCTGGAGAAGCCCACGGAGGGCCGTATTTTCTTTGGCGAGGACGATGTCACGGAGCTGCCTCCAGAGAACCGCGGCGTCGGTATGGTCTTCCAGAGCTATGCCCTCTACCCTCATCTGACCGTTCGCCAGAATATCCGGTTTCCGCTGGAGAATCTGAAAGGGGCGAAGAAGCTCTCGCGGCAGGAGATGGATGCGCGGGTGGATGAAGCCGCGCGCCTCGTGCAGATCGACACCCTCATGGACAGAAAGCCCGGCGAGCTCTCAGGCGGACAGCAGCAGCGCGTCTCCATTGCCCGCGCTCTTGTGAAAATGCCCCGGGTGCTGCTCCTCGA
>CADCQE010000299.1 GCA_902803505.1 uncultured Lachnospiraceae bacterium
CCCACCGCCGTGCGCCGGGGAATCTGGAAATTCGTCCTGCACACCAGGGCCTGGATTTCGATCAGGATGGGGCGGGTTCCTTCCATAGAACAGGCGACGACGGAACCGGACGCGTCCTCCGGCTTGCCGCTCAGCATATACTCAGATGGATTCGGGACCTCTGTCAGGCCGCTCTCCCGCATCTCAAACACACCGATTTCGTTCGTGGAGCCAAAGCGGTTCTTCACCGCGCGGAGGATGCGGTAGGAGGCATGGCGGTCGCCTTCAAAATACAGCACGGTATCAACCATGTGCTCCAGCACACGGGGTCCGGCCACAGCCCCGTCCTTGGTGACATGTCCCACAATGAAGATAGAGATCCCAAGACTCTTGGCGATCATCATCAGCACGCCGGTGGTCTCCCGCACCTGCGAGACAGAACCCGGAGCGGAGGAGAGCTCTTCATTGTACATCGTCTGAATGGAGTCGATCACGCAGATGTCCGGGCGCTCTTCATTTAAGATCTCCCGGATATTTCCCAGATTCGTCTCCGTCAGCAGATAGAGGCTGTCCGACACCTCGCCGATGCGCTCGGCGCGCATCCGGATCTGCTGCAGAGACTCCTCGCCCGAGATATAGAGGATCTTCCGCCCCTGCGCCGCCAGATTCCTGCAGGTCTGCAGGAGGATGGTGGATTTTCCGATTCCGGGATCGCCTCCGATGAGGATCAGGGATCCCTTTACAATCCCTCCTCCCAGCACGCGGTCGAGCTCGCCGATGCCGGTCTGCATCCGAACTTCTTCATTTAGAGAAATGTCGCGGACCCGGGTGGGTTTTGCTCTCTCGCCCCGGCTGCGGGTGGATGAGGCGGCAGACTTCGCCTGCACTTTCTCCTCCGCAAAGGTATTCCATTGTTTACAGGCCGGGCACTGGCCCATCCATTTTGAGGATTCGTAGCCGCAGTTTTGACAGAAAAAGACGGATTTGATCGCTTTTGGCATAGTACCTTTTTCCTCCTTCAGGTGCGGTGTCCCCCAAGCCGGGCCTTATCGTCTGGCAATGCGGATAAACCGAGGCCCGTCGCCGAGGGTGACGCTGAAGGAGCGCTTGCCTCCCAGATTGGATCTCTGTGTGTCGCGGAGTTCCCCGTCAATCAGCACGTCGTAATCCGCCTCCGGCTCACACTGCAGCGTGATCTGGGCATCCTCCGTGCCTTCAACTGTGAAATCCACTCCCGCATCCGTCTCCTTTAAATGGCTCACAGCGGTGCCCGGCTCGGATTCATAGACGAACATTTCATTCTTCTCGAGGCGGGTGAGCTCGCTGAAGGTCTTCACCTTATAGAGATCGCCTTCGTGCTCAAAATCGGATTTTTTAGTCTTCTGCTTGAGTTCGTAGTCTCCGAAACTGATTGTGCCGTCCGTCTCTGTCCGGATCAGCTCCTTGATTGCTGACATTTTCCTGCGTCCTCCTTCGTAGGGATGCTGCTTCATTGTTTCTTTTCTTTCGTTCTTTATTCTTCCACCAATTGAATGTGGATCTCATTGGCCTGGAGGCCGATGGTGATCTTCGCCCCTTCCTTGATCTCTCCCCTCAGCAGCATTTCGGAGAGGGGGTTCTCGATGCGGGTCTGAATCTCACGCTTGATGGGCCGCGCGCCGTATTTCGGGGAAAATCCCTTGGACACGATAAACTTCCGCGCACTCGGCGTCATGTTGAGGGTGAGCTTCATCTGCTGCTTCGCCCGCTGCTGCAGATTCTTGAACAGTAAGGAAACAATCTTCTCCACCTGGGCTTCATTTAATGGGTGGAAGACGATGATCTCGTCGATGCGGTTGAGGAATTCCGGCCGGAAGAGGCGCTTCACTTCATCCATAACCCCCGACTTCATTGCTTCGTAATCCTTCTGCTCATCCGCCTGGGCACTGAAGCCGAGGCGCTTCGGGTCCACGATCGCTTTCGCGCCCGCGTTGGACGTCATGATGATGCAGGTATTCTTAAAATCCACTTTCCTCCCGTGGGAGTCCGTGATATGGCCCTCGTCGAGAACCTGCAGCAGGATGTTGAAGACATCCGGGTGGGCCTTCTCGATTTCGTCAAACAGAACGACGCTGTAGGGATGGCGCCTCACCTGTTCCGAGAACTGGCCGCCGTCTTCATGCCCGACATAGCCGGGCGGGGAGCCGATCATCTTGGAGACGCTGTGCTTCTCCATGTACTCCGACATGTCGACGCGGATCATGTTCTGCTCCGAGCCGTAGACGGCTTCCGCCACTGCCTTCGAGAGCTCTGTCTTGCCGACACCGGTGGGTCCGAGGAAGAGGAAGCTCCCCGTGGGGCGGTTCGGGTCTTTTAAGCCCACCCGGCCCCTGCGGATCGCGCTGGCCACAGCGCTGACGGCCTCTTCCTGGCCGATGATGCGCTTGTGCAGCTCCCGCTCGAGTCTCGCCAGCTTCTTTGATTCCGCCTCGGCGATCTTCGTGACCGGGATCCTGGTCCAGTCCGCGACAGCCTCAGCCACTGTCTCTTCCGTCACTACCGGCGGCTTGTCGGCTTCGCCATTTTTCTTCTGCTTCTGCTGCTTCTTCTCCAGACGCTGCTCGAGCTTCGTCTGCTCGCTCTGCATCTTCTTTGCTTTTCGGAAATCACCGGCGAGCAGGGCCTGCTCTTTCTTCTCCATGGCTTCGGCAAGAGCCAGCTCCTCCTTGGAAAGGACCGCCGGCTCGGCATAATCCTTCAGGCGGAGCTTCGACGAGGCCTCGTCAATGAGGTCAATGGCCTTGTCCGGGAGCCGCCGGTCGTTGATGTAGCGCTCCGACAGCTGCACCGCTGCTGTCACTGCCTCATCAGAAATGCTGACCCCGTGATGCTTCTCATAGTAAGGCCGCAGGCCCATGAGGATCCGGATGGATTCCTCCTCACTCGGCTCGTCCACATTTACCGGCTGGAATCTTCGCTCAAGGGCAGCATTCTTCTCAATATATTTTCGGTACTCGTCGATGGTAGTGGCCCCGATCACCTGAATCTCACCTCTGGAGAGGGAGGGCTTCATGATGTTGGAGGCATCCAGGGCGCCCTCTGCGCCGCCGGCCCCGATCAGGGTGTGCAGCTCGTCAATAAAGAGAAGAATACCGGGATTCGCGGTGACCTCGCGGATGACGCCGCGGATGCGCTCCTCGAATTCGCCCCGGTACTTGGAACCCGCTACCATGCCCGACAGATCCAGGACGACAACCCGGCGGTCCAGCATGGACTCCGGGACATCTCCGCTCGCGATGCGCTGGGCCAGGCCCTCGACGATCGCGGTCTTGCCCACGCCGGGCTCCCCGATGAGGCAGGGGTTGTTCTTCGTGCGGCGGCTCAGGATCTGCATGACGCGCAGGATCTCCCGCTCTCTTCCCACCACCGGATCCAGCTTCCCCTCTGATGCCATCTGCGTGAGGTCCCTGCTGTACTGATCCAGCATCGGTGTCTCGCTCGAGGAGGAGGAGGCCTGCTTCAGAGCATTTAACTGCTGCGTCGGAAGATCCCCGCCGGAGGCAATCGCTTTGAGCACTTCACCGGTGAGCTTCCGGATATCGACGCCCATCGTGTGCAGCAGCCGTGTCCCGACACACTCCCGGTCTGTCAGCATGGCAAGAAGCAGGTGCTCCGTGCCGATCTTCTTCGAGGACATCTCGTCCGCCAGGGTTTCCGCCTTCTGGAAGACGGCTTCCAGCCTGGGCGAATACCCCGGGCGGTCCTCCACCACTGTGCCTCCCTGGGGCGCAATCAGCCTGTCGATCAGGTTTTCCAGGCGCTCGGAGCCGACACCGGCCTCCGCCAGGACCTTAGATGCGGTTCCTTTCGTCTCCTTAATCAGGCCAACGAGGAGGTGCTCCGTCCCTGCATAGCTCTGCCTGTGATAGACCGACGAGCGGACTGCGATCTCGATTGCTGCATTTGCTTCTTTTGTGATTTTTTTATTCATCATCCCTTGTGTGAGTCATCCTTTTTCATGAAAGAGTCAAGGGGACGGCCAAGGCCGTCCCCCCGCGTAATCATCAGGCCGGGCTAAACTGATCCTTGCCTACTGCGCAAACCGGGCATACCCAGTCCTCGGGGATATCCGCCCAGGCAGTGCCGGGGGCGATGCCATTGTCGGGATCGCCGACTTCGGGGTCATACTCGTAGCCGCAGACGTCACATACGTACTTTTCCATGTCTATTCCTCCTGTTAAGAAGAGTGGATGTGATTGTTGACCACTAGTGTAGCACACTTTCGGAATTATTACTACATAAGAAGAACGAGTCAGCTGCCCGCCCGATATCATGCCGCATGTACTTATTCGCAAACTGCACTCTCTCCGCAGCGGCGTAAGCCTTCTCCTTCGCCTCCCGGATCGTGGGAGCGAGGGCGGTGACGGCAAGGACGCGCCCGCCGCTTGTCAGGATCTCGCCGTGCTCTCCGAGCTTCGTCCCGGCATGGAAGACGAACTCGTCCTCAAGCCCTTCGAAGCTCTTAAGGCCGCTGATGGGGAAGCCCTTCTCGTAAGCGACGGGATAGCCGTCGGACGCGAGCACGACACAGAGGCAGGCATCCCCACTGAACTCCAGGCTGGTCTCCCTAAGCCGCCCGTCGATGCAGGCCTCAATGACCTCAATGAGATCGGTCTTCATGCGGGGCAGCACCACCTGCGCCTCGGGGTCGCCGAAGCGGGCGTTGTACTCCAGCACCTTCGGTCCGTCCTTCGTCAGGATCAGCCCGAAGAAAATGACCCCGACGAAAGGTCTGCCCTCCGCCGCCATTGCATCCACTGTCGGCTGATAAATATGTTCTTCACAGTAGCGATGGATCTCCTCTGTATAGAAGGGGCTCGGCGAAAAATTCCCCATGCCCCCGGTATTCGGCCCGGTGTCGCCGTCGCCGGCGCGCTTGTGGTCCATAGCGGAAGCCATCGTCCGCACCGTCTTGCCGTCCACAAAACTCAGGACGGAGACCTCCCGTCCGGTCATAA
>CADCQE010000300.1 GCA_902803505.1 uncultured Lachnospiraceae bacterium
CGCGGTGTGGAAAGACCTCGGCTTCTACGACACGAACATCAACGCGGGCCTGCGGGCGATGATCAAGCACACAGGCGGTGCTATGGGAGCCATCCAGGAAGCGTCCATGAAGGGCGCGGAGATGGGAGACAAGGCCACATGGGGCGCGCTGTGGAATGCCTGCAAGGCAGAGCAGATGGACCAGGGACTGAGCGGGGATGAGCTGATGGAGGCCACGGCAAAACGTTTCCGCGAGGTGGTATACCGCACGCAGGTGATGGACAGCACGATGACCAGGAGCCACGTCATGCGGCAGAAGGGCGCCTACGCGGGAATGGTGACGGCGTTCATGTCGGAGCCCACCCTCTCCTACAACATGCTCATGGACGCATACAGCGGCTATGAGAACGATGTCCGGAAGAACATGGAGGGCAAGGACGCCGGGGACAGGAAGGCCGCAAAGGAGGCAAGAGAGAAAGCCTGGGAACAGAACAAGGGCAGAGTCGGGAAAGCGGCAACCGCCTATCTCGCGACGGCGGTCCTCAGTGCAATCGTGGAGAGTGCCATCGACGCAGCGAGGGACGACGACGAGTACGCAACCTATCTGGAGCGGTTCTGTGAGAAGCTGCTGGGCTTCAACATAAAGGATCCGGACGCGAGCGCATGGGAGCAGATCAAACAGATCCCGAACGGGAACCTGATGGAAGATCTGCTGGTGCACAACAAGCTGCCGGTGGTGAAGGACTTCTTCGGCCTGCTGGGCGGACAGAGCGGCAGCAGGATGGATACCGAGTGGATGGCCAATATCATCAAGGCCGGACAGATCGCATGGGAGAGCCTGGCACTGCGGGCAGGCTGGCAGGACGAGCCGACAAAGATCACCTACAACGGGAACATGACCACCTGGGGGAAGATCTACAACATGCTGAGAGGCGTGAGCCAGGTAACCGGACTTCCTTTAGGAAACGCGACACGGGATCTGGTAACGCTGTGGAACAGCTCGGTAGGAGAGATCGTGCCGGGGATGAAGATCCAGACCTATGACCCGGGCGAGCTGAAGAAAATCCAGTACGCGGTGAAGGACGGATACCTCTCAGAGGAAGAAGCCGTGAAGCTCATGGTTCAGCAAGAGCTGGTGGAGGATGAGCAGGAGGCAAGACAGCTTGCCTATGTCTGGGCAAACCCGGAGAAATACGAGAGGCTGCTCACAGCGATGAACGCGGGAGACAGGGAAGCATTCGCCGCGGCCAAGGCAGAGCTGGAAGATCTGCGCTTCAAGCAGAGCAGCATAGCCACAGCGGTGCAGGGCGAGATCGAGAAGCAGTACCTCGGGCAGGAAGGTCGGGAAGAAATCACCCGGGATCAGGCGATCAGCATGTTGATGGAGTACGGCGGAATGATCGAGCGGAAGGCGGAGGAGCTGGTGCAGAAGTGGACCTGCGAGTTGGAAACCGGGATCCCGTTCAGCGGAATCAGCGACGCCTACACAGCGGGAGACATCACACGGAACCAGGCGGAGGAGATGCTGGTCACCTACGGAGGCTACGCAAAAGAGAAGGCGCAGGCGCAGGTGCAGAAATGGACAAGCGGAATCGAGACCGGCATCAGCTACAGTGAGATCGGAGACCGGCTCTTCTACGGGGAGATCAGCCATGACGAGGCCGTAAACATGCTCATGAAGTACGGAGGCAAGTCACAGGAAGACGCCGAGGATTACGCGCTGCAGACCGAGTTCCGGAAAGACTTCGGCCGGGAGCGGGAGCGCGCCGAGTTACAGGACATGTATGTGAACGGAGGATACAGCAGAGATGAGATGAAGAAGATCATGCTGGACTACCGATACAGCAAGACGGAGGACAGCGCGGAGAACAGTTTGATCCGCTGGGACTTCATCGGGAACGACATGAGTCTGGATGCCGTCACACCATGGCAGGCGAGGCGCTGGTTCGACGAGCTGGAAGACGCAGCGATCGATAAGCAGACCTATCTGGATTTCGTACAGCAGGCGGGAGAGATAAAAGGCGATACCGACGAGAACGGAAAGAGCATTCCTTACAGCAAAATGGACAAGGTGATTTCTCTCATTGACAGTCTGGATCTGACACCGGAACAGAAGGACGCGCTCTTCCTTGCCGGCTGGGACAGCAGCAACGACGGATACGCCGAGAAGAACCTGAGTCGGGCGCCCTGGCATGAAGGAAGCACGAAGAAGTCCACAAAGAAATCCGGAGGCCGCAGCGGC
>CADCQE010000301.1 GCA_902803505.1 uncultured Lachnospiraceae bacterium
CGGCATCCCCACGGCGACGGCACCGTACAGATGGACGGCATCGTTTGCGCGCCGGAGGATCGCCTCTGTCACGTATGGTCTTGCCCCGTCATGAATCATCACGAAGCAGTTCTTGTATTTCGTAGGCACATAGGCGGAGACGTCCATCCGGTATTTCTCTGCCTGCTCACAGCAGCCGGATGCTTTGAACAGCTCCTTGGCCGCCAGAAGCCCCATCCAGGACGAATCGTATCGCTCCGCGCCGCCTGCCACAATCCGCGCCACTTTTTTAAATCCGTATTTCTCAACGATCTCGTTCCTGCAGTACTCGATGGAATCCTCGGATGTGACGAGCACGATCTGGTCGATCACCGCGCTCTGCTCAAAAACCTGCAGCGTGCGGGCGAGGATCGGCTTTCCCCCGATCTCCAGAAACTGCTTAGGGGTGCTCGTCCCCATCCGCTTTCCCCGGCCCGCTGCCAGGATAATTGCAATCATCATATCTTTCATGGCACATACCCTTCATTTGACAGCATTTCCTTCTCCCCGGTCTACCGCTCGCCGAGTCTCAGGCCCGGAACCGCATTGAGGTCCCAGCCGCTGCGCACGCCTTTCTGATATTCATAATATGCAGCCACTCCGATCATCGCGGCATTGTCCGTACAGTAGACCGGCGAAGGGACGAAGAGTCTGCAGCCGGCCTCCCCGGCCGCCCTTCTCATGCCTTCCCGAAGAGCGCTGTTCGCTGACACGCCGCCTGCCAGGGCGATCTCAGAGATCTGCCTCTCCTTAGCCGCGAGCACGGTGTGCTCGCACAGGACATCCACGACCGCTTTCTGGAAGCTCGCAGCCACGTCCTCCATGCGGGGCTTCTCTCCCACCATACGGGCATGGTTCAGGTAATTGAGGACGGCACTCTTCAATCCGCTGAAGCTGAAATCATAGGCGGAGCCGTTCACCTTCGCTTTTGGAAATGCAATCGCCCCGGGATCTCCCTCCTTCGCGGCCGCGTCGATCTTCGGCCCTCCCGGATATCCCAGGCCGATGGCTCTGGCCACCTTGTCAAAGGCCTCGCCGGCGGCATCGTCCACGGTGCGGCCGAGGATCTCAAACTCCGCATAGTCCTTCACGATGATGAGATGGGTATGGCCGCCGGACACAACGAGCCCGAGGTAAGGGGGCTTAAGAGACGGATGCTCGATATAATTGGCGCAGATATGGCCCTCGATGTGGTTGACGCCGATCAGAGGCTTCTGCGCCGCCCAGGCAATCGCCTTGGCCTCCGCCACGCCCACGAGAAGCGCCCCCACAAGTCCCGGCCCGTAGGTCACCGCCACTGCGTCTATCTCGTCAAGAGAGCTCCCCGCCTCATCCAGCGCCTTCTGCACCACATAGTTGATCTTCTCAATGTGCTTCCGGGAGGCAATCTCCGGAACCACGCCGCCGTAGACCGTATGGAGCTTGATCTGAGTATAAATGATATTCGACAGAACCTCGCGGCCGTCCCGGACCACTGCTACAGCAGTCTCGTCACAGGATGTCTCTATGGCGAGAATGTCGGTATGTCCGTTCATGGTGCATCTTCCTCCTGACCATTTGTTGCATTCGTGAAAGCTTATTCCTTCTCATCCTCTTCAAAGAGAAGGCTCACGCATCTTCCGTCTCTTGCCGCAATCGTGCGGGGGAAGATCCTGCGCAGCTCCTCCAGGTACTCGTCGGGCCTGACCAGACTCGGGCTGTAGTGCGTCAGCCACATCTCCTTTGGCTGCGCTTCTCTTGCCAGTTCCGCAGCCTCCTGCATCATCATGTGCTTATTGCCGCGCGCCTTCTCAAGCTTCTCCATATCCCCGTACATGCCCTCACAGATGCAGAGATCCGCATCGGCGGCATGTCTTACGATGTCCTTCGTGGGCCGGGTGTCTGTGGCGTAGACAAGCTTGAGGCCCCGGCGCGTCCTGCCAAGAACCATGTCCGGCGTAAGGAGCCTTCCCTCGTACTCAAGCTCCGCTCCTTTCTGCAGAGGATTCCAGAATTTCAGCGGAATGTTGTTCGCCTTCGCTTTCTCCACATCGAAACGGCCGATGCGGGGCACTTCAATTCTCCAGGCATAGCAGGGGACCCGGTGGTTGACGCGGAAGGCCGTCGCCCTCAGTCCTCCGAATGTAAAGCTTTCTTCGGCGGACGCGATCTCCTTGTACTGCGTCTCGAAGGGAAGCTCCGGCGCAATGACCCTGGCGGCGCGGACGATATTGCCGACGCCTCTGGGGCCGATGATGGTCACGGGGTCAGTGCGGTCCGCATTTCCCATAGTAAGAAGAAGCCCGGGCAGCCCCGCGATGTGATCTGCGTGAAAGTGGGTGAGAAGGATGGTGTCAAGGGATTTGCAGGACCAGCCGAGCTCCTTAAGGGCGATCTGCGTGCCTTCGCCGCAGTCGATGAGGGTGCTGCTGCCGTTGCAGCGCAGCATGCAGGACGTGAGCCATCGCTTCGGCAATGGCATCATCCCTCCGGTTCCCAAAAGTGCGACATCGAGCATATCCTTCTCCCTCTCTCAGCGGTTTGTAAATATGATGTTTCTTCGTCTTACCATCGTTATAGCATCTTCTGCCGGATCCGTGTAATAATTCTTCCGAATCCCGGTCTCCTCAAAGCCCAGCTTCTCATAGACCCGGCGGGCCGGGGCATTGCTGGGGCGCACCTCCAGAAAGACCGTGTCCACGCCGCGAAGGAGCGCCTGGTCGCAGAGCGCGTCCAGAAGCTTCGTTCCGATGCCCCGGCCGCGCCGGGATTCCTCCACAACGATGTCCAGGACATCGGATTCCGGCGGCGTCATGAGCAGGGCCGCAAATCCGATCAGCCCCGTCCCCGGCTCTTCCTCCACGACGAAGAGTGTGTCCTCCCTCAGAAAATAAGTGAGCACACTTTTTTCATCCCAGGGGGACTGAGAGGAATGGGCTCCAATCGCCGCCACAGCCGCCGTGTCCTTAAGGCTCATCTCCCGGGAGCAGGTCAGAGGGACGGTTCTCGCTGACCCATTTTTATGTAAACTGTCCTGTTGCCTTAAAAGCGAATCCGTAAGGTCCGTCCCTCTGTCTCCTCTTTCCTCACTGCTCATGCGCTCCTCCCTTTGCCGCTCTCTCCCGCTCCGCCTGTGAGAGACGGAGGTAAATGGGAGCGTGCCGCTCAGCCGGTACGGCTTTGCCCTGCTCATAGAGAGTCCGGGCATAAGCGCCGACAGAAGCAGCTCTCTGCCGGCTGCAGTTCGCAGGGGCGTAAAGATGAGGCACTGTGAGCAGCCGGTCCAACAGCTCGCGGTACACCGCCACTCCGTCCCCAAGCAGGATGACCCGGTCTTCCTGCATCGCGTTCAGTTCTTCGGCCAGCTCGGCCACTGCCAGGGCCCGCTGGTCCTGCAGTGTGATCAGCTGACTGCCCTCGAAGCGGTACAGACCATTGTAGACCTGTTCTCTCCTCGCATCCATGATGGGACAGATCAGTCCGTCCGCTCCAAAGAGATTGTAAGCAAGCCCCGCCAGAGTGGGCACTTCGATAATGGGCTTCCCAAGCGCGAGCCCCAGCCCCTTGGCCGTGGCAGATCCGATGCGGAGGCCCGTGAAGGATCCCGGCCCCGCCGCGACAGCGACGGCGTCGATCTCGGAGCGCTCCAAAGAAATCATTCCGGAGATCTCATCAAGCATGGGCAGCAGCGTCTGGGAATGTGTCTTCTTATAGTCCACGGTGTATTCCGCCCGGAGGATATCGTCCTCAAGAATCGCCACAGAGGCCACAAGCCCGGAAGAATCCAGTGCGATCAGCTTCATAGCGCGTCTCCTTCCTTCGGATCATTTTCTTTGTCGATTGCGGAAGCATTCAGCCCTGTCTTAAAGTCCTCTCCGGCCCCTGTGATCTCAATGGAGCGGTAATCCTCCCCTCTGGAGAAATCTTTCGAAATCACAATGCGCACAGTTTCTTCGGAGAACAGCTCCGGAAAGAGATCGGCCCATTCCACAAGGCTTGCACCTTGTCCATAGAAGAATTCCTCATAGCCGATCTCCTCCAGTTCTTCCCTCTCACCGATCCGGTAGAGATCAAAATGATAGAGGGGAAGTCTCCCTCCTTCATAGACCTGCAGGATCGTAAATGTGGGACTAGTGACCGGCACAGTTACGCCGAGCCCGGCTGCAAAGCCTTGGGTAAACACGGTCTTCCCGCAACCCAGATCTCCCGAGAGCGCCGCCACCATGCCCGGGCGCGCTGTCTTCCCCAGCCGCTTCCCGAGTTCATATGTATCTGCCGGATCATAGGATTCCAATCTCATTGTGCGATTCCAATCTGTTTCATTCTTCTTTCTCATTGCCTGATCAATACTCAGGAAAAGCGGTAACTAGTGTATCAAAGAAAATACATCCCAGTCAAGGGTACGAGTGAGTCAGAGGGACGGTTCTCAGTTACCCGCTATTATGTAAACTGAGAACCGTCCCTCTGACTTGCTTTAAGCTTTTCGAATGTTACTATTCACGGTTCCTGCTTCACAGGCCTTATCTGCAATCAGAACATGTCTCGTTCATGCAAACATGATGAGCCGAACCTGATTGCAGATTGGCCGTGAATAGTAACTTTTGAATCACCACGTCATGCTGTCGACAGCTGCCCGCTCAATGGGAAGCCCGGCTTTATAGCGCTCAGTGAAGCGCTCCATGCCTTCCACATCCTCAGCGGTGGGCGCGATGGTGGTGCCGGCCTGTCCGGCGAAGATGCGCTTCTCCAGATAGTCCTCCAGCTTGCCTTCCTTCTTGCCGTCGATCAGGTAAGCAGCCAATACAGCCATGCCCCAGGGGCCGCCCTCCGAGGCGGTCTCCATGCAGGTGACAGGTGCATTCACCGCTGCCGCCAGGTATCTCTGCCCGACACCCGGTGTCTTGAAGAAGCCGCCGTGGCCCATGATGCGGTCGACCTTCACGCCTTCGTCCTTCAGCATGATGTCCAGTCCCAGCTTCACAGCCCCAAGGGAAGTATACAGATGTGCCTTCATGAAGTTCGCCAGCGTAAACTTGCTGTCCGGAGTCCTGGCGAAGAGCGGCCGGCCTTCGTTGATGTGTGTGATGCCCTCACCGGACAGATACCCGTAAGCGAGGAGGCCGCCGCAGTCGGCGTCGCCGCTCAGGGTATTGGTGTAGAGCTTTCCGAAGAGTTCTCCCATATCCACCTTCATGCCCATGAGCTCTGCGAACTCCTTGAAGAGCCCGACCCATGCATTGAGATCCGACGTGCCGTTGTTGGCATGGGACATCGCAACAGGGAAGCCCGTCGGCGTCGTCACCATGTCGATCTCACGGTAGAGCTTGCTGAGCGGCTTCTCCAGCACCAGCATCGCGAAGGTGCTTGTCCCGGCGGAGACATTTCCCGTGCGGGGTGCGACGGAATTCGTCGCCACCATGCCGGTTCCCGCATCGCCCTCCGGCGGGCAAAGGGGGATGCCGGCCTCAAGGGTCCCGGTCTCATCCAGGAATGCGGCGCCCTCGGGCGTCAGCCTCCCTGCTTCCTGCCCCGCAACGAGCACCTTCGGCAGAAGATCCCGCAATTTCCAGGAATATCCGTAAGGCTGGACCAGCATATCGAACTTGTCCACCATGCCCTGGTCATAATCCAGCGCCTTGGAGTCGATCGGGAAGATGCCGGCAGCGTCGCCGATGCCCGTCACCTTCTCGCCGGTAAGTCTCCAGTGGATGTAGGAGTCAAGCGTCGTCACGAAGTCCACCTTCTTCAGATGCTCTTCCTTGTCCAGTACGCACTGATACAGGTGGGCGCCCGTCCACCTCAGCGGGACATTGAAGTCAAAGAGCTCCGTCAGCTCATCAGCCGCCTGCTGGGTGTTGCTGTTCCGCCAGGTCTGGAAAGGTGTCAGGAAATTCCCTTCCTTATCCAGTGCAATGTAGCCGTGCATCATGGCGGAGATGCCGATAACGCCCACCGTCTTCAGCTCCACATCGTATTTCTCCTTGACCTGTTCACGCACACCGCTGTAGCAGTGGCGAAGCCCTTCTTCGATCTCTTCCAGTGAATAAGTCCAGATTCCGTTCACCAGGGAGTTCTCCCAGTCGTGGAATCCGATTGCCAGCACCTTGCCGTCCAGATCTGTCAGAACGCCCTTGATTCTCGTCGAGCCAAATTCAATTCCGAGTGCTGTCTTTCCGCTCAGGATTAATTCTTTCATCACTAACCTC
>CADCQE010000302.1 GCA_902803505.1 uncultured Lachnospiraceae bacterium
AAACAGGATGACTTCAGGTTCCATGGCGAGTGTCCTCGCGATGGCGACACGCTGCTTCTGGCCTCCGGACAACTCGTCCGGATAGTTGTTCTCCTTGCCGGCCAGACCCACGCGCTTCAGGAGCAGATTCGCTACCTCATAAGCCTCGTCCTTCGGTCTTTTCAGGATATCGATCTGAGCCTGCATGATATTCTCAACCGCATTCAGGTGGCCAAACAGATTAAAGGACTGGAAGACCATGCCCATCCTGCGGCGCGCCATTGTCACGTCATAGCCGCGGGCACAGATATCCTCTCCGTTCAGGAGGATCTTGCCTCCCGTAGGGCGCTCAAGCATGTCGATACAGCGGATCAGGGTCGATTTACCGGTGCCGGAGGGTCCGATAATTGAGATGACTTCGCCGTCATTAATGACAGCGTTCACATCGGCAAGAGGCACTGCGTTTTTATATCTCTTTTCAAGATGTACCAGTTCAATCATCGATTCGCACCTCCTCCCGGTCGTCCCCGCCAGGTCTTCGTCTGTGAACGGCCCGCACTTCTATCCTGTCTACGATCCAGATCAGTAAACCGGCAAGAAGGAAATAAAATACAGCAACGGCGATCAGCGGGAAGAATGCCTCATAAGTGCGGCTTCGCACGATATCTCCCATTTTCGTCAGATCCTGCACTGCTACATACCCGACAACAGCGGTGGCCTTGATCAGAGATTTGATCTGGCTCTTGTAAGACGGCATGACATGAGGCAGCGCCTGGGGCAGGATGATGTTGAAAAATGCCTTTCGGTTTGTGTATCCGAGTGAATATGCCGCTTCCATCTGGCCTGGGCCCACAGCGGCCACTCCCGCCTTGAGCATGTTGAAGACGGCTGCCGCAAATATCAGAGAGAACGTGATCACGGAGATCGTCGAGCCTGACAGTCTTGACTGGCTGAACACGACATAATAAAGGATCATCAGCAGGACGACTACCGGCATGCCTTCGATAAGCCAGATGCAGAAGCGGGTGACCGCATTGGCCACACGGTTGCCTCTGCGGCAGAGCAGGAATACGAGAAAACCGACCAGCGTTCCGAAAAGAATGGAAAGCAAGGTAATGAGCAGCGTGGTCACGATGCCCTCTGCAAAGAGCTTCCACCGTTCTTCAAGGATAAAGGTCTTATAGAAGCTCTCTTTCAGGGAACCCAGAAAATCACCTGTGCCGCCGCTCTCACCCTTGGGGCCAGTGTCTCCCACCATAACTCCGACATCCACAATAAAAGTCGGATCCGAGAACTCTATCGCCTGCTGCCGCTCAGGAGTAACGTATAGATTTGCGAAAATGCAGTCCACATCGCCCCCCTGGGCCGCTGCTACAATGCCTTCGTAGTCATAGATCTTGAACTCAAGTTCAGCACCCAGCCATAACGCGAAACGTTTGGCGAGTTCTATGTCGTAACCGGCAAGTTCACCGTTCACATAGCAATTGAACGGCTCACTGACGCCCGTGGTCCCCACGATAAGATGGTACTTCGGATCCTTCGCTTCCGGAATATCCGGCATGACCATATCATGCTTTACCAGCCAGCGCTCACGAATGTCGTCTAAGGTGCCGTCCTCTTGGATTTCTTTTAGGAACGCATTGATCTTTTTTGTCAGATCAGGTATTTTCGTGAGCGGAGAGATGGCTACCGCACCGACATTGCCTTCGCCGATCGACCCCTCCAGAATGCGGACTCCCTTCAATCCGTTCTTTATGGCCAGCTCCATATTCATCTTGTTGCCGACATATGCGTCCACCTTCCCCTGGGCAACCGATTCGAAACCGAGCATGAGATCCTTGAAATACACGACCTCGGCCTTTGGAAATTCCTTCTCTACGATGCTGAACTCTGTCGTATCGGTCGCAACGCCGATCTTGATCCCTCTCTGATTGAGCTGATCAATGGATGTGATCCCTTCTGCTTTGGCGCCGCATGCGCTCAGAAAAACGGCTGCCGATGCCAGCAGCATGACCAACAGGACCGCAGTGATTATTCGTTTCATATGCAGGAAGCCTCTGTCATCTGTATTTTTCATAACCTCTCCCTTTATCTCCTCGTTTCGAGCAAGAGCAGGTATAGAAAGAACGCTAATCGCAGATCATTATACAGCTTCTGTGTTGAATCCACAACAAGCAGTGGGTCAGGGAGACGGTTCTCAGTGATCCACTTGAAGCATCCCCTAATCCATCCAAACGTGGTATACTTCTTGTAGAAGAAGCAGCTCTTCTCCTCGAATCATACCCTGTAATGCGGAACGGACAAAACACATGGCGAATGGATTCTTCTCAAATTGGAAATGGCTGAAGCCGGCGGATCACGTGCCGCTTTCCTGGAAGCATCTCGCCGCATGCCGGCGGGAGCTGACGAAGCTCCTCCACGAGGACCGCTACCTCGCCGTCAGCGATATTTCCAGGATTCTCAATACCTGTTCCCGCGAACTGGACAAATACCGGGAGCTGGAAGAACAGGAGCTCCTGCCGGCATACTGCAGGCGGCATCGCATCAGCTGCAGGCAGGTTTCGGAAACGATCCGGTTCTTCAAGCGCCTCCACTCCTTTGTCACGAGGCACAACAACAGATTTGTAAAGAACACACTCCTGTCCGAAAAAGAGTATTTTGATCATATTCTTGATGACGTCGATCCCTCTATCCATCTCGACGAGGACCAGCGGCGCATGGTCATCACGGATGAGGATTACTGCCTCGTGATTGCCGGAGCCGGCGCGGGAAAAACAACTGCTGTTGCAGCCAAAGTCAGATATCTGACTCAGAAGCTCGGGATCCTTCCGCAAGAGATCCTTGTGATCTCCTTCACAAATAAAGCCGTGGCCGAGCTCCGGCAGCGCATACAAAGGAAGCTGGGAATTCCCTGCCCCATTGCGACATTTCACTCCACGGGAAATGCAATCCTGCGGAAAGACGCAGACGAACAGCTGAATGTCGCAGATCCGTCTCTAAAATACACGTCCATCATGGACTATTTCCGGAGAAGAGTTCTCCGGGACAGTACCATGGTGCACAAAATCATTTTATTCTTCTCTTATTACATCGATCCGCCGCTCTGTGAGACAGACCCGGAAGAATTCTTCCGCCTTAACACAAGGAGAAATTACGCCACGCTGCGAAGTGAACTGGGCGATATCAAAAAAGTATTAAAAGACATCCGAAGCGGGCGGACGGTCACGATTCAAAATGAAATTCTCCGCTCTGCTGAGGAGACGGAGATTGCCAACTTTTTGTATCTGCACGGCATTCATTATGAATACGAACCGCTCTACCCCTATCCGATCCAGGGCGCAAAGAAGCCATACACACCAGACTTCCGCATCTGGCAGGGCGATCACAGCTGCTATCTGGAGCATTTTGGCATCTCAGAAGACGGCCGGAACAGCCGCTACAGCGAAGAAGAGCTGCTGCGATACCGCTCAGCCGTAAACAGAAAAGTCCTTCTTCACAGAGCCCACGGCACAGAGCTGCTCTATACATTCTCCTCCTACCGCGACGGACGTCCTCTGAAGGAACATCTTTCGGAAATGCTGACAGCCCATGGCTTCAAGCTCCTTCCGCCAAATGAGAAAGAAATACTGGAAGCCTTATTTCAGCGGGCAGAGTGCCAGAGTGTAAGCCGATTTGTCCTGCTCATTGTGCAGTTCATTACCAATTTCAAGACGGACGGGTATTCATTGGAAGATTTCGACCGTATGCTGCGCAGAGCGGATAATGTGAGAAGCAAGCTCTTCCTGGAGATCTGCCGGGCTTGCTATTTAGAATACGAGAGAGTCCTCACTGAGCAACATGCCACAGATTTTGAAGATATGATCAATCAGT
>CADCQE010000303.1 GCA_902803505.1 uncultured Lachnospiraceae bacterium
ATTCCGTGCGGCAGATCATTCCGCTGACGACTTAACGATACGATCCGGCACTGCCTCTTCCAACTGTTCCTTTACGCGCGAAGCAAATCTGTGTCTCGTGAGATAGGATTGCCAGTCTGCCATGCTGGCGTATTTGTCCGCGACACAGAGGAGCTTCTCTTCCACAGAGCGAGGAGGCGAACCTGCTACCGGCCACATATGGTTGCGGATCATCTGTTCCGCTTCCTCGCTCAGGTCCGGAACCAGCTCACGCGCAATCCGGGCTGACTCACCCGGATGTGCCCCCCAGGAATGGGCCCGGCCTCTGTACAGGCTCTCCCGGCCGATCATTCCCAGATCATGGCAGAGTGCGGCCTGGACCAGGTCCTTTTCGTTCACTTCTACCCCCCGTTTCTTCAGCTTCTGGCAGAGCCACACACTCACGACGCAGACGTTGATCGTATGATCGAGAACCGTTCCGCGGAGATGATGCTTCTCCGAAGCTGCCTGTCTGAACTGTTCGGAGTTAAGGATATCCTTTCCATACTGCAAGATGACACTGCAGATCTCATCTTCTTTCCTCTTATTCACAGTAAGCCTCGCTGTCCCTTACATCATCGGCGCCACAAACTGCAGCAGCTTGCCCATAACCTTATAATAGAGCTTCTCCTTCCTGATGCTCTCATATGTCACCTTCCTGCATTTACCGAGCGTCTCCTGGAAATCGCGCTCAATGTCGGGGATGCAGGCCGTCTTGTACAGATAGACAGCGCACTCATAATGATGATACAGGCTCCGGTAATCCAGGTTAATCGTGCCCACCACTGCTTTTTTGTCATCACTGGTGAAGACCTTGGCGTGGACAAAGCCCGGTATGTACTCATAGACCTCCACGCCTGAGTCGAGCAGGCGCTTGTAATGGGACTTAGCCAGAGCATACGCCACTTTCTTATCCGGGATCCCGGGCAGGATCAGCTTCACATCCACGCCCCGCTCGGCGGCGAACTTGATGGAGGTCTCCAGCTCCCCGTCCAGAATCAGATATGGCGTCATCACGTGAACATAATCGACGGCGCGGTTAAAAATATCCATATAGACCATCTCGCCGACCTTATCGTCATCCAGAGGACAGTCTCCAAAAGGCATCACAAAGCCTTCCTCCGCCTCGGGGATTCCCGGATCCGCACTCACCCAGGGTTCAAATTCCGGCATTTTCTCAGTGATATTCCACATCTGCAGGAACAAGAGCGTAAAGCTCCTGACCGCCTCGCCCTTCACCCTGAGTCCGACGTCCTTCCAGTGACCGAAGCGTTCCCTCCGGTTAATGTATTCGTCCGCCAGATTCACGCCTCCCGTATAGGCCACTTTGCCGTCGATCACCAAAATCTTCCGGTGATCGCGGTAATTGTAGTGAGAAGAGACAAGCGGCCTGATTGGCGCGAAGCATTTCGCCTTGATTCCATGCTCCTCAAGCAGCTTATAGTAATCGGGAGGAAGCGTGGATACTTCCAGCATGCCGTCATACGATACACGCACATCCACACCTGCCTTTGCTTTGTCCGCGAGAATCTTCAGAATGCTGCCCCACATATATCCCTCATCGATGATGAAGAATTCCAGGAAGATAAATTTCTCCGCCTTCTTCAGGTCCTCCAGCATATCGGCAAACATTTTCTCCCCAAGAGGATAATACGTCGTCTTCGTCTTATCATAGATCGGAAAGCAGTTTCCCCTCATCAGATAGTGGTTCAGGTCGTCCGTTCCGGAGGGATCAGCGGAGAGCTTCTCCAATACCCCTTCCGGCTGCCCGATCGCATTCGAAGAACATTCGATCAGCTCCTCAACCCTGCGCTTGACTTTGCGATGGCCGTAATTACTCCGCGTAAAAAAGAGCAGGGCCACACCGGTAATCGGGAGGAGCGCAATGATCAGCATCCATGTCAATTTTGCGGAAGAATCCATCTTGCAGCTGAACAGATAGACCACGCCGCAGATGGTCAATATCGCCATCACCAGAGAATAAAATCTCAGAAGGTCTTTGAGCCAGAAATTAAAACTGATCACCAATGCGATCTGCACAGCCAGGAGAATCACGATCAGGAAAAAACGGCTGAACACCAGATGCACCAGCCCTTTCTTTCTTGGTTCCGACAATCTCATAACATTCTCATCCATAATACCCACCTCACTGCTGTTCGCCACGAATCGTCAATGCCGGCTGCGTGTCACTCCAGATCATTCATAAGAAAAAGACCGGCAGCACCAGCGCCCCGGTCTTATCAAAACATATTGCTTCCTGTGTGTCAACAATGACTCATTGATTAGTCATAGTCATAATTATAGTCATCTTCATCATAAATTGGGCTGCCTGCATATCCGTCATCATAGTCGTCATCATCATAATCTGAACCGCCTGTATACCCGTCATCATAGTCATCATAGTCGTCATCATCGTAAGCGTCGTCAGGAGTCGGTTCACCGTATACCCAGATGCTTGGATCGGCAGAATAGGTGACATCCGTATCGATGCAGTAATACAGGTCTCCCCGGGTATTTGAGTATCTCCTGCCATTGGAATCTTCATACATGCCGTCTCCGGACAGGAAGATGCTCGCCGTGCTTCCGTTCTCTGCATAGACCGTAAAGGACTCAGTAGCAGCTGCAGCCTGGTATTCTTCATCCGTCCAATAATTCGGATCTACGGAATACAGGACATCGTTATCGAGACGCAGATACATAGAACCGCGGACCTGGGAATATTCGTTCCCGTTGAAGTCTTTATATTTGAAGGAATCCACCATATAGATCTGTACCGGGTTCCAGTTCCTGTCATAGACGGTGAAGGGTTCTGCCGCTGCCTCTGCGGAAGCTTTTGCGACCGCCTCCTCGGAGGGCGTGCTGCTGGGTTTCTTCTTCGTCAGGTATTCTGCGCTTGCATAAGCAACTGTGTCATTGAAGCGGATCTGGTACCATCCGACGTCCTTTCCGTCCTTTGTCACCGCACCGAGTACCAGAACGGCTTCTCCGTTCTTAAGGTATCCGATCTTCGTGTCATCCGTCGAGCAGCCGGTTCTCACATTCAGATGGTCACTGGTGGAATAATAGGTCTCGTTAATCGGTCTCACCGCAATCTGGGAAGCCTGAATCTCCGGCTGCTTATTGATCGCCGTCTTTGTGTTCGGCTTCAGGACCTGGATGGTGCCGATTGCTTTCATAATCACCTGAAGGTCTTCTTCTTTCACAGCAGAACCGGTGATGACAAACACCTCGTTCTTCGTTGAGACATAAGTCTGGCAGACACCTGCGAACTCACCGTCCGCGACCACCGGAGCGGGGAGTGCTTCGCCGTTGCTCAGATGGGTAATCGTGATGATATTGCCGCCGTCACTCAGTACGAACCAATAATTCGGATCCGTCATCACATGCCATTGAGGATTTGGCGCCTGGATCGAGAGGACACCGTCGCTTGTCTGGAAATAGAGATTTTGCTGGGCAGGATTCTCATCTGCGAACGCTGTCCCGCACAGCAACAAAGTGACGCTCATCAAAACGGCGCAAAGCATTGTTTTCAGTCTCATAATCGAGCCTCCTTAATAATATAATAAAATAGAATGGTAACTATATCCAACCTGGCCTTATTGGACGTGGTTCTGCAGCCAATCCTTGTATTCGTGAGGAATAGATGTAAACTGGACAAGGAAACTCCCGCCCTCGATCTCATCACGCACTTTACAGAAAAGATGTCCCCCGGCATTGATCTGGATATTGTCATAGATCTTCAGGTTGGTTTCCGTTTTAAGTACAGCACACTCTTTTCCTATGGCTGTCAGTCCGCCAAAGTGTGCATCATTCTGAGTGTGCTTGTCTTTGATCAGCGAGAAACTCACGGGAACCGGCTCCGGCAGATCTTTTAATGAGTCTTTTTTTACCTTGATCGAGACATTGTACGGCTCACCGATCCCCGTGACCTGAGAGAGAGTAATATGCCTGCCGACTCCTTTTGGCGCAACTGTCATCTCATTTGCGATCGTAAGGGTGTAGGGAACTGCCTCTCTGACCGTAGGAGAGATCAGAATCTGTCCTCCCACAGTATAGCTCTCAATGCGCCCGCACAGATTGACGGAGCTGCCGACGATGCCGTATTTCATCCGCTTTTTGGATCCGACATTTCCGACGATCACTTCTCCCGTGTTCAGGCCGATTCCCATCTCAAGATGCGGATAATCCCTGTTCGCGTTCCATCTGTTGACGCGCTGCATCGCCGCCTGCATCTCAACCGCAGCGGCAACTGCATCCGCCGCATGTGTCTTTGAGGGAGTGGGCGCTCCGAAGATAGCCATGATTCCGTCACCGATAAACTCAATAATCGTCCCGCCATACTTCTGGATCGCTTCGGTCATAGTACCCAGATAATGGTTCAGCATGGTAATCAGGTCCTCCGGGTTCATCTGCTCGCTGAGCGCCGTAAATCCGCGAAGATCACTCATCATGATTGTCAAGGTCTCGGTTCTTCCTCCCAGAGCCAGGCCCTTCGGCTTGTCCAGAAGCTCCTGGACCACCTCATCCGAGAGGAACATACCGAAGGTCTTCTGCAGAA
>CADCQE010000304.1 GCA_902803505.1 uncultured Lachnospiraceae bacterium
CGTCAATGGTGTCCTGGTCGATCTGTGCAAGCGTGATCCGCTCGGCGGGCTTTTCTCCGATGGTGTCCCGGATGATCTCAAACGCTTTGGTGTCGCCCTTGAGTGCTTTGTTTATGAGTGCGAGCGCAATGGCTGCTGCCGTTGTTCTTTCCGATCCGTCTGGCGCTGGACTATCAAGCAGAGTTTCCAGATCTGCACGGAGAGTCCTTCGATATCGCCGTGCAGATCCGGATGCGATCCCGCCTTTCTGACCGTTTTTCACGGCTTCCTCTCGGCTCTGATCCGAAGTAAACGGAATCAGATTGCTTTCATTCGCCATGTAGTCACCTCCTTTCACCGATCCAGCATTGCAAGGCGCTCAGAACGCATGCGTTCATAGTCTTCTTCGGATAATGGAGCATAGCCGCCCGGAAACGTTCTTCCCCTCTCTGCACTCTCCCCACTATCATTGACAATTGATTTTTGCTGCTGGTTGTTTGGGTTTATTTTTGGGTTGGGATTTAAGTTAGGGTTAATGTTACTGTTGGTCACGTCCGTTGACGAATGTTGACGTTCGTTCGCGATCAGCCACTCATCAAACTCAAGTGGCTCTATTCCTTTTTCTTTGCAGAGTCCCTTGTAACGAGCGTGTGCGTTTTTGAGGCAGCGCTCCTGATACCTTTCGGCATCGCGGGAAATTCCTTTTGCAGCCGCCTTATAAAACTGCTTCACGGCACGATCCGGAAACTCCGTGACCTCACCTGTTTGAAAAAAGCGGAGTAAACCGACAAGTATTTCCCCGATCTCGGCCACGGTAAAATCTTCCGCCGCGTCCGCCCAATCCTCGACGTAAATCATAAATCCGGGTGGCTGTGCCATCAGCTCGCCCCCTCGGAATCTTCATCCAGTTCGGAAAAATCGGCAGCTACGTCGTGGTTTTCCGCTGTCTCACCGCTGCCGGGTGTAGTTGGTCGTTTACCCATTCGATAAGGCCAAAGAGGGCAGTTCGTTGATGGGCAGAGTCTGACTTCCAGCGTTGAGCCGCAGCAACAATCCAGGCATTTCGCTCGAATCGATTTTATCGGAGTCACGTCTCAACCTCCGCTGCCGCGATCGCCTCGGCCGTACGTCGTATTTCTTCTGAACGGTGGAGCATTGAACGCACGCAGGCCTCCCGCTCGGCTTCAGAAACCGCCAGGAAATATCCGTCCCTGCAGTTAACGCAAATGCAAGCTCCGCCCTGCCGTTCGTGCCAGATCATCCGCCGGATCACCCGTTCGTCCAAGCCCGTCATTCGCTGAAGATGCTGGAGCGGGACCGCGTTGGCCGATCCTCGCAGAAGCAGGGAGGAAATTGAAACTGCTTGCGCACCTGGCCGTGGCATGATAGAATCGGGATCGGGAAGCCGCACCTCGCCCAGGGAAAGCTGCCCATCCTCGCCGCTGCCGGTACCGCACACCGGGAGCGGCGTTTTTTCATTTTTCATTTTATCTTCCCTCCTCAATTTGCGCAGCTGCCCACTCTTCGAGCCGTTGCTTATGGATAAGTGTCCTCCCGCCAATACGCATGACAGGAAAATCGTCTCGATGGGTCAACCGGTAAAGTGACGGTCGGGATATGCCCAGCATCTCCGCGGCCTCAGACACCGAAAGAGCGATTTTTTCCTTTGTAGACACAGCAAGCCCTCCTTTCGTATAGAATCATGGCGGCTCATGTTGACAAATGCCGTCTGCGCATGTATAATACCATCGGAATGTGATTTTGTCATTCACTATTTCACATTCAGATGTTATGTGACTGTTTGGTTTAAAGGGAGGGAATTATGTCAGAAAAGCGAGAACAATCACATTCGAAAAGCGCAGAACGTGTGAGAGCACTTTGCGATGATTATGGTATTACTCAACAGCAGCTCGCAGAAAAAGCTGGTATTCACAAGAATACCATATCGAAAATCGTACAAAATCATATCCCCATGACCGATTATGTAGCAGAATCAATTGAACGTGCATTCCCTTCCTTCAGCAAAGAATACTTGAAGGGTGAAGTTGATTATCGCACGGAACAAGAACAGTTCGATACACTTGTTCAAAAGCATCGCGATCTTCATCACAAAAAAATATACCTTCTGCAAAGCATCGCTTCTCTCCGTGATCTGGAGATTATCCCGTACTCCATTGGCACCAATATGGGAGAAGTAATGGATGATCAATATATTCTTCGCCAGGGGAACAAGCAAATCTATGTCTCATCTCCAG
>CADCQE010000305.1 GCA_902803505.1 uncultured Lachnospiraceae bacterium
ATTCTGCTTATCATTGGCACGGGAAAAAGGTTCAAAAAGATGCTTCTGAAATTCCTGTGTCATGCCATACCCATTATCCTCAAAAATGAACTGGTAATGACTTAACCCCTTTGTTCTGGTAGCCCTTTCTATAACAGTGAGAGAGATCTTTCCCCCGTTAGGAGTATATTTGATGGCATTGCTCATGATATTGATGAAAACCTGCTGAATTCGCCGACTGTCACCAATAACCTGCTCATGTTCCACATTGATAATATTAACACGGAAAGAATGTTCATGCGCCTGGATCTGTGGCCTTGTCATAGTCAGCATCCCATCAATGAGGTCAGCAAGATTGAACTCTTCTTCCATTAGTTCCACTTTTCCGGACTCAATTTTGTTCATGTCCAGAATATCGTTGATCAATGATAGAAGATGGGCAGAGGAATCATTGATTTTTCGCAAACAGTCAGCAACTCTCTCCCTGTCATCCAGATGATTTGCAGCTATGGCGGTCATGCCGATAATCCCGTTCATGGGGGTTCGTATATCGTGACTCATACTGGAAAGAAAATCACTTTTTGCCTTGTTGGAGGCATTGGCGGCATTGATGGCCTCACGGAGAGCCTGCTGAATCTGCTGCTCCTCCCGTACCTCATCATCGACATCTTTGAAGCCCGCAACAATACCAATCTTTCCGCTGTCCAGTTCCAGTTTTGCAAATTCCAACCGGTAATACCTTAGGCCGGATTCAAAAACACGCCGGAAGGGGATGGAGTATATCAATTTATTCTGTGTATTCTCTATGATCTTGTCAGGTGTTACTGCATCCAGGAATATCTGCCGGTCTTCTTCCAGGACCAACTTAGAATAGAATTTAAACGCGTCATAGAACTTTGTGATCTTCACAGCCTCATTTGCAGGCATGAGGTGGACCATGTTTTCATCAATCCGATACAGTTCAAACTGCTGGGTTTTAATATCATTGATAAGCCAGACTGAATCATAAACTTTCGTAAGCGCTTCAATGACGGCAGATCTTAGAACAAGAGAATCCTGTAGTTTCTGCTCCTTCCGGACTTCTTCATCCACATCTTTGAATCCTGCAACAATGCCCTTTGTTCCACTGCCCAGGTCCAGCCTTGCGAATTCTAACCGATAATAACGTATGCCAGACTCAAAAACCCTGCGGAAGGGGATAGAGTAAATCAACTTATTCTGCGTGTTTTCAACGATTCTGCCGGGGGTTACTGCATCCAGGAACATCTGCCGGTCCTCTTCTAAGACCAATTTAGAATAGAACGTAAAAGCATCATAAAACTTTGTGATCTTCACAGCTTCATTTGCAGGCAATAGATGTACAAGGTTCTCGTCGACTCGGTACAGCTCAAATTGCTGGGTTTCAACATCATTGATAAGCCAGACAGAGTCATATACTCTGGTAAGCGCTTCAATGACGGCGGAATGCATTACTTTGTCGGATTCTGCCTGCTGGTGCGTGTCGGTGATGTCTGAGATAAAGACATAGAAAAGTCCGGTGTGGTCATCGGCTTCTACATAATGACCGTAATCATCTATCCAGCGGATGCTTCCGTCTTTGCGTGTGATTCGGTATTCGACATGGTCAAGTTCGGAACGATTATTGGTCTGAGCAGCAATTGAAGAAGTGACTTGCTCATAATCTTCCGGATGGACCATCCCTTTGAAGGAGAAACCTGTGTATTCCTTGAATTCTTCCAGTGTGTCACATCCAAAGATATGACAGACAGCCTTGTTGGCGTACAAAAGAGCTTCGCTATTATTTGCTTTGTAGATAAAAAAGCCGCCAGGCATATGCTCACCGAACTGTTCAATCACAGAAAGATTCTGTTCATTTAAAGCATAATCCTTACTGAACACGGTACATTCCTCCATTGATTCGTGTTGCTTCTTTTTGGGAACTATTCTGTAAAAAGGATGAATTGTTTACTTCGGCCAGCTTTGTTATAAGCATGTCTTTAATCAATATACCACACCCGGAATCTTGTCACAATCCACCGGTAATAGCCTTCCCTTTTTCTCCATCCACGATCCAGCACTACCTATAGGGAATTAGTGAGTATTTGCCCCATTAGGCAGGAGATTATGGTAAAATAGTACTAAAAATACAAACCAGAGCAGAGGCTTGACATACAGGATTCTAAGGATTACAGATCACAGCCGCCGCAGTTATGCTTAAAGGAGAAGCGGTAAGAGACAGCGCTGTTCACGGATCATTTCTTTAGAGACGCTCTATTGTAAGCTTCCTCTGCTTATAGTTGCTATCATATAGGAGAGTATGCAGATATGAAGCAGTACCAAATATCGTTTAATAGTGCAGCAGATTCTACAAGCTCTTTTCGTGAATTGAGAAAGAAGCTTGATTTCGGACAGGAAAGCCGGATGCTTTTTCAGGTTTTCAGCGGGTCCAAGGATAAAGATGCAGCTGATATGATTGCAGGAGAACTGGAGAAGGAATTCCCCGGAGTCAGTTATGCAGGGTGCTCCACCTATGGAAACATCATGTATGGAGATTTGTGCCCTGATACATACACGGCGGTTTGTACTGTGTTTGAATCTTCATCGGCGAGAATAGAAACCAGGCAGTATCATCTGGGAAAAGAAAATGTCGACAGGGTTATCCGGGAAGTATCGCAGTTCGCAAATGAGTCCCCATGGGTTAAGGCAATCCTTCTCTATACGACTGTGTGGGAGACTTCTATGTCAAGTCTGTGCAGTGAGCTGGACAATGTAAGAAGCGATGTCAGAATTCTTGGAGGAGGTGCAATCAACGGAGAACTGGATCCATCAACAGCCTTTGTGTTCTCCAAAGGGGAAAAGGCGGCTGGCCACAGTATTGTATTCATATTCATCGGAGGCGATGACCTGGTTGTTAATACACGGTATATATGCGGGTGGAAGCCTCTGGGTAAGGAAATGGAAATA
>CADCQE010000306.1 GCA_902803505.1 uncultured Lachnospiraceae bacterium
CTTCAAGCCTTTCTATTATCACTCGTTTTCCAAAAAACTGCAATAGGGCTAAGGAGCGGTTTCGGCAGCTCGCTAACAACAAGACATCCCGAAACGGGATGCCTTCTGCAAATACTCTCAATCGTTTTTTTGTTCTTCAGAATAATACTGAAAACCTCCTGCAGCATTGACTCCCTCCAGTTCAATGTCTGACAAGGAACAAATCGGAATTACCGGATCCTGCCCGTCAAACAGCTCCCTGGCCAGCCGTCCCTTCAGATCTGAATATCTGGAAAAATCGACTGTTCTTAGTGTATTCTCCAGATCTGTCATTTCGCTGCTCCTCCAATCTTACCATACTCTCGGATACGCGTCCGCCCGACCGCATACAAGCAGCAGACAACTTCGTTACCGACTATAGTAAAATATACGAGACCCTGCCGGAACTTCCACGTTGATTTTTTGAGTAAATGTTCGATTGTCGGCCTTTCCAAGCTATTTTCATTTTTTCTAATAATTATATTGCAAATATATTACAAATATGTTACATTAGGGTCGTCAGGTTTTAGGAGGACCTTTTATAGTTATGAAACGACATCAAGAATCCGCAAAACAGATCACAAGAATCCTTTTTATTTTTTGCGTTATTGTTCTGTCCGCTCTTCCGGTACAGGCTGCCATTAATAATGGATATTATATCCTGATGCCCGCTTGTTCCTCAACCCGTGTTGTTTCTGTAAAGAAATCCTCAAAGAGCGTGGGAGCAAATGTGTACTTATATAAGAATGCAAATGCCGCAAGCCAGATCTTTTACATTGAAGCCCTGAACGACGGCACATATATGATCAGAAACAAGAATTCCTGCCTGGTGCTGGAAGCTGCCGGGACGAAGAACAAGTCCAATGTCCGCCAGTCGTATTACAGGGGACAGAAGGTCCAGAAATGGAAGATCACTCAGTCCGGCAATTACTGCGTAATCAAGAGCGCCGCCTCCGGAAAAGCACTCAGCGTGAAAAACTCCAAGAACAAGAACCAGGCAAATATCTATATTAAGAAATATACCGGCGCCTCCGGCCAGAAGTTCACCTTAAAGCTTATCGCTGCTACGAACGCCTCCGCTTCCAAGAGCGCAGCGACGAATACATCCAGCACGAATCTGGCAAGTGCGAAAACCAATTCGGAGGATGACATCATCCTGTTCACCACGGATACGGAAGCACCGGTAAAGAAGACAACAAAGACTGTGACCGGCTATCCTGTCTCCACAAGAACATGGAGAGAATCGGATTACACAATCCTCACCAATATCATCGGCGCCGTGGAATCCGGCGGGCAGGTCTACGGAAACCGGAATTATGCAGCTTACGCAGGTCCGAACAACGCGACCGCCAACGAAGTGACCATCACTCTCGGCTGGGCTCAGCACTACGGTTACGAAGCACAGCGGCTCATCCAGAATATTTACAACAAGAATCCTAACGCATTTCTTGCCATCGACAAAAAGAAGCTGATTTTGAATGCGCTGAGAAAGGATTGGGTGGCCACAAGATGGAATCCCTCATCGGCAGAGAAGAGCGTTCTCATCTCGCTGATCACCTCAGAAGCGGGAAAGGCCTGTCAGGATGAACTCTTCAAATCCTATATGCAGAGCTTTGTCGCCGACTGCAAGCGAATCTATACCAACAACGCCTGGGCGGTGATCATGTATTGCCAGATCCGTCATCTCGGCGGCCCGAATGCCGCAAAGCGCATCTTTGACAAATGCGAGAATGATTACTCTCTGAACAGCATCATGTCAGCGCTGAAGGAAGACCAGGCGGACGGCTCCAGCAGTTCACAGGTCGGGGATTCGATCTTCTGGTCCCGTCACGTCAAATGCTGTGAGTTCCTGGTAAGCCATGCGAAATAAAGGCGGTGCGAAGCACGGATGGCCTGTGGCCTGTAGGGCCGTGAATAGTAACGAAAAAACAGAAAAAAGGGACGGTTCTTTTAAGCAGAACCGTCCCTTTCATTTCTCCTTATTTATTCTTCGAGAGAGCTGTAATACTCCTCAAGAAAGGGCTTTGCCCGCAGATACACGCCCTTCATCTCCGGTGCAAATTGCGTGCCCATGCCTTCCATCATGATGCTGTCCGCCTTGGCAAAGGACATTTTGTCCTTGTAGACGCGCTTGGAGACCAGCGCGTCATAGACGTCTGCGATCGCCATGATGCGGGCCTCGCGGGGAATCTCCTCCCCCTTGAGCCCGCTCGGATAGCCGGAGCCGTCCCAGCGCTCATGGTGATAGTGGGCAACATTTTCCGCAATATGGCGAAACTCGACGTTGTCTGTCCCTTTGAGGATCTCGTGCACGATGCGGAAGCCCTCCGCTGCGTGGGCCTTCATTTTTTCAAATTCTTCGGGAGTAAAGCGCCCCGGTTTCCGGAGGATCACGTCGTCAACCGCAATCTTGCCGAGGTCGTGCATAGGCGCTGCTTTGATCAGGTTCTTCCGGAAGCTCTCTGTGCAGGCATTGTCGTCCATCTGCGCCAGCAGGATACGCACGCCTTCACTCGTGCGGCGGATGTGGCCGCCGGTTGAATTGTCTCGGCTTTCAACCATGGTCGCCATACTGAGGATCAGCTGGTCATGCATTTCTTCGATATGCGCCGATTTCTCCTCCACCTCGCTCTGCAGCTCTGTGTTGAAATGATTCAGCAGCCGGATATAATGCTGGTCCTTGGTGTCATCCGTGAGAATGAGCTGGAAGCCTCTCTTCTTCTCGTTATTATAGAGCCATGAGATCACAGCCAGAAAGACCTTCTCTCCCTGTTCAAAGTGGGCAGTACTGCTCTCCTCGTCCTTCTCGAAGCTCCGGAGCCAGGGGAGAATCAGGTCCCTCGTGGCAGGATCCCGGTTCATGCTCCGGTCTACCGTCAGGCCTCTGAGTCCCGGCAGCATCTCCTTTGCGGTTTCGTTGCTTCCGAGATAGCGATACTTAAAATCAAAGGCAATGAGGCCGGTGGCGCCGTTCTGTACCAGAGAGTCCACTGCGGTGTCGACGACGTCATAGAGCGTGAGCCGGGACGTCAGAATCAGATACATAATCTGGGCGAATACAAAGGCGATGGGGATGAGTTCAATGTCACGAAACATCCGCCGCAGGAGGAAGAAGGTGAGGATCGCGACCAGATCAGGCAGAAGCAGAAGGAGCAGGATCTTTCGTGAGACCTGGTTCTTCCGAAAATAGCTGTAGATGATCGCACCAAAGCTCAGCGCAAGGAACAGGAGGACCAGCAAGGTGAACAGGATATGGAAGCGGCCGTAATCCTTTTCCAGGATCAGGACTCCATTCACTTCGTTAAGCTTCGCTCCCTTGTAAAAAAGAGGTGCATGGCCTATTGTCAGCGCGAGGGCAAACACACTGCAGCTGAGCAGGAAGAAGAAAAATTTGATCCAGCGGTTGATCTGGATGCCGCAGAGGCTGAAGACCAGCAGCATGATGATCAATTCCAAAAAACAGCCGCCCGCATAAGAGACCTTGATACCTACAAGCGCAGATTCGAGCTGCGTGGACTGGGCTACCAGGAAATAGCTCAGGTTGATGACCGGAACGAGCACATATACGAGAGTGATGTGCACATCGTAGTGCTTGTGCCAGTTCAGGATATAGATGCCTGTCAGGAAAGCCGACAGCGCAAAGAAGATACCGTAGTAGATAGCGACGTTCATATCTATGATCACAGCTGCACCTCCGCATCGGAATGAAAAGGCAGTGGAACGCATGTTCTGTATGGCAGACAAATCCGCTTTCGACTATAGAACACTTTGGGTACGGGGTCAAGAGGCAAGGAGCCGGTTCCTGTCCCTTGACCCTTGACCGCGCACCCAAAGTGTTCTATACTCGCTATCAACTTGTCCTCACAGAAAGTTACTATTCACGGCAATCTGCAATCAGGTTCTGGCTCATCCTGCTTGCATGAATGAGCCAGGTTCTGATTGCAGATAAGGCCTGTGAAGCAGGAACCTCCCCCTACAGCCTCAGACATAAGCAGCTTTCGCTGCGACATACGTGCGAA
>CADCQE010000307.1 GCA_902803505.1 uncultured Lachnospiraceae bacterium
CAGCCGTAGCTTCCAACGGACAGGATCATGCTGCCCGGGTGAAAGCGGTGCAAAGGCTTCTTCTCGATGGGATCAAGGGCGAGGGAAGTGACCCTCCCGTAGTTGTCGGCCACAAGCGTCCCGTCTACACATTTTCTGCTTCCGCAGAAGCCGATGGCTCCTTCCGGGAGTTCGCAATGGCGGAAGCAGACGTCACATCTTAGCTTATTCATGCCGCACAACTTCAAACCTCTCCAGTGTCAGCGGCTCTCCTCTCCGGATCCCGCCCTTCTGCATCGCGATCGAGACCTGCTGCTCCACCGTATCCACGCCGTCCAGATCCGGAAGCAGCAGGCCCCGCTTCCTTCCGCTGCTGACGATGACGCCATAGCGCTTCACGTCCAGCTCTTCCGCAGAGGAGATCCGCTCCGGCTCACCCAGTACGTCCACCTTGATCTCAAGGTAATCCAGCTCTTCGGGCCCGATCGGGTCAAAGCGCGGATCCCTTGTGGATGCGCTGATGGCATTTTGAATGATCTCCTGCGCCACGCACTTCGTCGTAGGTCCGGTTGTCCCGATGCAGCCCCTCAGCTTCCCGTGCTCGTGGATGGAGACGAACGCACCGGCCCTGGTGTTCAGCATTTCCTTCGGCAGATCCTTTGGCACTTCCGGAACCGAGTGGAAGCGGATATACTGCTCGATGGTCTTTCGGGCAAGCCTCACATAGGCGTCGCTCTTCTCAATCTGCGCCGTCAGCTTCTCCACCTCCCGCTCAAGATACTCTTTCAGAAAATGCCGCTGCCCGTCGGCTTCCCCCGGATAGAAGCAGCAGATCCCGTAACCGACGCCTGTCACATCCTCATGAGAGAGCTGCTCCGCCTTTACAGACAGGCCGTCCAGAGTCCCGGCCATGATCACAAAGGAGCGGTGCCCGCACTCGGCCGCTTTCTCGCAGAAGGTCTCGCTGAAGTCAAATAACTCTCCAAAAGCAGCCCGGGAGCACACATCCATAATCCTCTCGTCATACTGAGGTCCCTCAGGAGTAAAACCATAGGGGCCATACTCCTGGAGCTTGTGGGACAGATCCCCGCTTGCGACGATTACAGCTCTCCGTCCGGTCTTTTGGACGGCCTCCGCGATCTTCTGCCCAAGCTGGTAGTGCGCAGTGAGCGGCAGACCGGACAAGCCGATGCGAACGATCTTCCCCTCCTTGTACACATTTCGGATAAACCAGAGAGGCACCATCGTGCCGTGGTCCAGCTGCTTGTCGCGCTCGCCCATCACTCCCGCGGGGATCCCGTCCAGAGCGGAAAGCGCACTGATCGTATCCGTCAGTTCCTCGTCATAAGCTTCCTGGAAGCGGACAGACGGAGCCCGGAAGGACATGAAGGATCCCTTCGCGCTGCGTCCCGGGGAGATATGAAAATAATCTGCGTACATCGTGGCATGGGGACTAATGATCACAATGGTCTCGGGCTTCAGCTCAGCAATCCGGGAGGCCACTTGCTCATAAGCCTTTGTTGTAGCCACGATCTGTCTCTCGGATCCTCTTCCGATCTCCGGCACGATCATCGGGGGATGAGGAACCATAAATGCTGCTAAAATCGGCATCGCACACCTCCATGTTCTACTGCGGTCTGTGCTTACTCCTCCCACTCTTTGCAGATGTCACACCAGCCCAAGGCACTGTGCCGCTTATTACCAGCTCAAAGACACCAGTGCAATGGCAAGCAGGCAAGCCAGCTCCGCCAGCTGCAGGAACCAATCGCTGAGAGCCTCTGTAGTTCCCCCGAACTGATGCAGCATCACAAAGAGATACAGGGCATAGACCGCGGCCAGAAGCACCAGCATCAGGACAGCGAGGCCGAGATGCGAGCAGACAATGCCAGTGACGATTATTGCCACTGCCAGGGCCGCCGCCTCAGCACCGATGATGCCAAGCGGGCGCTCGTTCTTCGGATTCTCCTCCGCCACAAGTGCCCCATCCTTGTCAATTCGCGGGAAGCTCACGCCAGCGAGCGCAGTGAGTGTTCTGGAAGACAGAAATGTCAGGAACACAAAAGGCATTGCGGCGAGAGGGATCCTGGACCAGGCGCAGACCAAAATCAGTAAATAGATCACAAGGCAGATCACGGAAAAGCCGCTGGCGCGGTGCTCCTCCATGACTGCAAGCTTCTCCTCCTTGTCTTCTCCCAGCAGGACCGCGTCCCAGGAGCTCATGAATCCAAGCAGATGCATCCCTCCCGTGACCACGACCGGCAGCAGCGCGAGCAGGCTGCCCCGCAGCAGCACTCCTGCATGAAAATGAAGGAGCAGGAAGAGAAGCATATATTCCGCCGCTCCGATCACTGCGCCTACCAGCAGGAAGAAGCAGGGGCTGTATCTCAGGCCTTGCTCTGAGCATTCGCTGTTCTGAACCGGAATTCTGGAATATCTGGCAAACGCAATTCGAATTGCATCAAGCATATCGTACACCTCTTTCGTTAATGCGGATTTCTCCTAATTGATTGTCCAGTCCCATCATACAACACAAACGGTGCATTGCACCATCCTGATTTTGCGAAAGGACCGCAATACTTCCGGCCGCGGCCAGCCGATGCCGCAGCTGCGCCTCCTCAAAGCACCTTCAGCAGCTCTTCCCGCAGTCCATCCCAGTGCGGATCCACAATTCCAAAATCCATCTTCTTATAGGTCCAGGCGGCGCGCCCGATCTGATGCTTCTCAAAGACCTCATTGATGCTCCTGTACCACTTGATGGCTTCCGCCGCTTCCACGAGGTCAATGACACCGTACTCACCGCAGTACAGCATTGTATTGCGCTCCCTTGCGCAGTCGAGTGCTTTCTCAAACAGCTCTTCAAAATACCTCCCCGAGGTCCCGCTCTCTTCAAAGCTCATATCCTTCTCAAAGGCCGGGTCATCCACCCAGTATGCATGCTGGTGGGTGAAGTGGATCGGGTCATAACAATGGAAATTATAAATCACCTTGTCGTCGTACGGGTTCTCCAGTGCAGGAACCGCTTTCACGCTGTTGTTCCCATAGCTTCCGACGAGCAGCACTGTATCCGGGGCCAGACGGCGGATCCGCTGTATGCATTCCTTAGCGATCCTGTTCCAGGCAGGCATATAGGAGCGTTCCGTCACTTCATTCAGCAGCTCAAATGCAACATGCTCCGGATCCTTCCCAAAGCGGCCGGCCAGCTCCTCCCACAGGCGGAAGAAGCGCTCCTGCAGAGCCGGATCGTCAAAGAATCCGGTCTCATTTTGATATTTGTCAAACATAAAGCCCGCTGTCTTGTGCAGGTCCAGCAGGATATTCAGTCCATACTTCCGTGCCATCTCAACAGCAAAAGCGACACGGCCAAATCCCGCCTCGCTGAATCCGCCGCCTTCTTCCTCCAGGACGTTGTAGTCAATCGGCACCCGCACGTGATCCATGCCCCAGCCGGCCACGACAGCAAAATCCGGTTCTGTAATAAATGTCTCCATGTGCTCCCTGCTGTAATCGCACTGGGAGAGCCACCCTCCCAGATTGATGCCTTTCGAAAATCCTTTCCACTCTTTCATTTCCGCTCCACATAATCCTTTCTGCAATACAATTCACATAAGTGGGATTCCTCATCGATCAAGAGGTTCTTCCGCTCTTATCTCTCCAGTTCGAATATAACGAAGCATATTTTGGACGTCAAGCACATTTCGTTACGATTCACGGCCTCATTCATGCAAGCATGATGAGCCAGAACCTGATTACAGATTAGCCGTGAATCGTAACCATATTTCAAAAAACTCAGTCAAGCATTTTCCACAAAACTCTTGCTTTTTTGCAGACGCTCTGCTAAAATAATTTTTGCTGTTTGACCACAGCGTTTATATTGTTCGATGTTCGAGCATCTTGGAGAAGTACCCAAGCTGGCCGAAGGGACACCCCTGGAAAGGGTGCAGGTCGTTAATAGCGGCGCG
>CADCQE010000308.1 GCA_902803505.1 uncultured Lachnospiraceae bacterium
ATAGTTCAGAATGAACATGACAAGGACCGAAATCATGGCAATAGCCGGGATCAATACTTTTTTATTCATAATCAAATCTCCTTTTGTTTACTTTTTGCTTTTTTTGATGATCGTGGCAATGAGCAGCAGGACAAAAAATCCTATCTCCACAGCGAAACAGAGCCGGACATCCTTCATCGTGCCCATCTGCCTTCCGCAAAGGATATCATTCGCCTTGACAAACCAATAGGCGGGAAGGATCTTTGCCGCAGTCAGCACGCCCGCGCCGAGCATGGATTGCGGGAAGAAGCAGCCGCACATAAAGGCCATGCCCAGTCCGACGATCTGCGAGATCATGCCGACCACGGTGGCACCGATATTGAAGGACACGAGGAAAATGGAAAACATCGCAGCGACCATTGCGAAGATGAAGGAGTTCAGCACGGCCATCCAGCAGCTGGTTCCCCGATACATACCGCCATAGAGCAGCATGCCGCCCAGCATGAAGACCAGCCAGATAACCACCGTCAGGATCGCGCCCGCCAAAAAAATCTGTACAGTATAGGAACTGATGCTCACACGGGAACATTCGATACGGTTCCGGGGATCCTTCCGGTTCAGTGTCAGCAGGATCGGAGCAAGCACATTGACGATCACAGCAATGAGGATATAGGGCATCATCTGGAAGAAGACCGCGAAATCCTGGGTATAGTTCTCATCCACGAAGGTCTTTTCCTCATTGACATAAAATTTCACCTCAACACCCTTATCCATGGCATCCTCAACCGCCGTCAGCGCATCGGAAAGGGGGAGGCCCTGCGCGATCTGCATGCGTACATTGCGCACATATTCATTCAGGTCCAGGCTCATCATTGCCACTGCATAGCTGTCACGCAGGTGACAGGACTCAAAAAGTTCATGGCTCAGGGATTCATCATCCAGGCGGCTCAGACGGTCCTGGTATCCTTCCGGGATCACCAGCGCGTAATCCACGATCTCATAGTACATGGCATCCAGAATTTTTGTGTTGTCATTTTCCAGTTCCACGATCTCGTTCTTCTTTGCCAGCATCCGGATGAGCCTCTCGCTTGCTTCGGAGTGATCCTCATCACGGACATAAAGCGCCAGAGAGGTATCCGTGAAATCCAGCTTTTCCTGGGTCGACCGGACCATCGGGAAGCAGATCGCCAGGAACACGACAAGATACACAAGACCGATAAAAACCTTGGAGCGGGCTATCTTGAAAAAGAGTTTAAAGACTTGCATATTTTGTCCTCCGTGTCATCAATAATCCCAACAGGACAAAAACGACCGTGATGCACACGACAACAACCATCTTTCCCCAGAAGCGGGTCAGATCCGGATCCACACTCAGGAAGTAAAAGGAATCTGAGACGATCGCCACCGGATTGATCTCATTGAGGATGGGAAGATACTTGATGATCATGGCTTTGATGCCGGGAACCATCAGACCGCTCATAAAACAAAGTGTCATGTTCAGTGCCATGATGATACCGGTCTTAGCGCCGTAGCTCACCTTGCCGATCGCGCCGATAAAGTAACCAAAGGAGACTCCCATGATGCCGCCGAGAACCCCGCCGAGATAGACCAGCGGCAGACGGTCGCTGAAATTCACACCAAGCGCCAGGGTGATAAAGGTTATGGCAATAATGACACAGATGCTGTGGGAAAGATAGAAGGAGAGCAGCTCAGCAAGGACCTGTTCTCCTTTCGGCATAGCGGAGCAGGAACGCCGGGCTGCCTGATCCGAGAGGTTCGCCTGAAGGTTCTGCGCGATGGTCAGTCCTGACATGGAGCCGAAGATGGCGACCATGGCGATCAGGTTATACATATAGATCAGGAAGGAGTCTGTATTGCCCTTTGTCATCTCCAGTTCTTTGATGTAAGGGACATTGCTGCTCATGGCTTTCGAGATATCGCCGACTCCTTCTTCCGGGCTGCCTTCGCCTGTTGTGTTATTGATCGCCAGCTCTTTGGACATCTGCTGCATATTCACATACATGTCAGTCATTCTTTTGATCATGCTCTGATCAGCACCGTTGCTCTTGACCGTAATGGAGAGTTTATCATTCGGCATGAAGCTTCCGCTGCCCATATCGCTCAGATAATAGCTGACGTAATCGTTAGCCTCTTCATCAAGATATTGCGAGAGGGTGCCGTCCGCTGCCATCCGGTTGATCATTTCCGTGACTTCGGCCATCCTTTGGCTTTGCGGATCTTCTTCCGAGGGTGTATCCGCAGGATCGATATGAATGATCCCCTTCACCTCGCCGTCCTTCAACATCCGGATCGCTTCCGCTTCGTCAGTGTAAGTAAGCGCCATAAGGGGCTTCCTGCCGCCCTCTGTCACGTCATTTTCTTCGCTGAATGTCCCGTTGTTCATGGCATCCATGATCCAGTGGAACAGCTGGTCCTTCTCGTTTTCCACTACTGCCGCCGGCACGGTGGAGAATAGATTGTCTTTGCCCAGATTTCCCAAAGTAAATTTGTAGAGTGTTCCCAGGACCACAGGGAAAAGGATCATCCAGATGATCACTTCTTTCGTCCTGAAATTCCTGCGAATCTCATATTTCATCGTGTTCCAAAACATA
>CADCQE010000309.1 GCA_902803505.1 uncultured Lachnospiraceae bacterium
CGGTCTCAGCGTAGATTACCGCATGGACACTCCGAAGGAGATCGCCGACGCTCTGCGGGTCCAGCGGCAGCTCGGCCTGCGCGGCGGTATGCTCGTGACCAATCCCATACCGGAGGAATACTCCATGGATCCTGCGGTCATCAATACCGCCATTGACAGAGCTCTGGATGATATGAAAGCGAAGGGCATCCACGGAAAGGAATGCACGCCCTTCCTGCTGGCAAAGGTGAAAGAGCTCACGGGCGGAGACTCCCTGGAATCCAATATCCGTCTGGTCTTCAACAATGCCGCCCTCGCTGCGCAGATCGCCGCGGAGCTGTAGTCGCAAAAAGACCTGTTCCCTCACCCATGCAGCAGCTCAAAGCTCAGAAGATTCGTCTCCCCTTCGCCGCGCATTGTAAGGAACAGCGCATGAACCCCGCTGACTTCCGGGAAGTGACACGCCCTGTCCTTCCAGGTATTCGAGTGATCGATCGGGATCTTGCCGATGACCTCGCCATCCCAGGACAGGCGCACCTCCATCACGCCGCGGAAGTAGCCTCTGGTGCGGACGCGCACCCCGTTCACTCCTTCCATGCGGAAATATTTGAAGCCTGCGGCGGCGCCATTTCCAAAATGAGAGAGATAAGCACATCCCCGCCCTGCATCCCCGCCTTCCTGCGTGATGCAGGGCGCGGTCTTCTCCACATAGACAGTGTGCTCCCCGGTAAAGAGATTGCAGGCCAGATAGGCCGGGTACTCTCCCTTGTCACACAGAGGTCCTCCGTTCAGCCCGCAGGAGGTCATCTCAGCCTGCCGGATGCTCCCGTCCCCGGCGATCTCAAGCTTCTCCGCACAGCCCTGCCGGCTGTACCAGCTGCTGTTGGTGTGGCGGTGGTAGAAGATGTACCAGTCGGACCCGATCTGCACCATGCTCCCGTGATTGTTCGCCCCGTAAGCCATGGAAAGAGATGCGGGTTTGTCCCTCTCTATCCCTATGTCGCAATTGCTCACCAGCACGCCGCCGTAAACAAAGGGCCCCTCAGGGCTGTCGGAGAACGCATAGCAGAGCTCGTGCATGACTTCTGAGGAATAGATAAAGCAGTACCTGTCTCCTATGCGGCGGATCGATGAGGCCTCGAAGAAAGCGTGGCCCGCAAAGGGAGTTCCTTCGCTGCAGCAGCAGCCCGGCACCACTGTGTGCGGGGTATTCACCACGGTCAGCATGTCGGCGGCAAGCCTTGCCACCCTGGCACCGCTGCGGCTGTAATCGCCCTTCGGGCAGAAGCCGGTGTAGAGGTAGGTCACATCGCCCTCCGTGAGGACTCCCGGATCGAACTGCGGCTCGTCGAGCCTCCCGTGTCCGAGCTTCGTTCCATCCGGATAGTGGACATATCCCAAGAAGGAAAATGGTCCCTGCGGCACATCGCTCACTGCCACCGATACTACGTCGGCGTGATCGAGCACGTAGTAGAGATAGAATCTTCCGTCCGGCCCCACAGTGACATCCGGCGCGTAAAGGCACATTTCTCCGTCTTCATTCATCGGATCATCCGTCTTTCGGAAGATGACACCCTCGTAGTGCCAGTCTCCGAGATTGTCCACTGGTGCGGACCAGCACACATAGTCCCTCAGGCAGAAGGTCTCTCCCCCGAAGCGGTCATGAGAGCCGTAGATATAGACCCGGTCCCCGAAGACATACGGCTCGCCGTCCGGGATGTACTCCCAGGAGGGCAGGTAGGGATTCACGGCCTGCTTCTTTCCGGAAATCCCCTGCCGGATCCCCCCTTCATATTTCAGGGCAGCGCCGTTCGGAAGGAATTCCATCTCCGCCCGCTGATCCGCTGTATAGGGAAGCCATAGCGGCAGAGGCCTCTCCTCGGGGCATTCCCCGATTCCGTTTCTGAATCGCTCACCTTGCGAAGCTTTGGCAAAGCTGCTGAGAATACCGGACCCGCTCCGGACCTGCCCGCAGTCCCCGGCTTCGCCCGCAGAGGATCCTGTCCCGCAAGACGGCCTGCCGTTCGGATCCTGCCATTTTACAAAATTCGCAAAATAGTCGCACATCTGCCTGGCCAGATCGTAGTGCCTCCCCTCAAAGGGTCTGCTGCATTTTGCCAGGGTCTCAAAGAAAAACCACAAGTCAACGGAATGGAAGGTGCCCGGATGGTCATAGCCCGGGATGTCCGCGTCGAAGCGGTAATAATAATGGGACTGTGCGCTGCCCGCCTCATCTGCGGCAAGAAATGCCTGCTTGACGGATTGCTCAATAATGCTCTCGCCCTTCCACAAGAACTCGTCTGCGGTATTGCCGGAGAGAATCGGAACCTGCGCGGCCTCACCGCTCATCAGAAGCTCCAGCGGATCGCCCTTCACATACTGCCCGTCCAGGTTCGGGAACATGCGGGGATGATCCTCCGCATAGCGGCTGTAGGCATCGCGCAGCGAGGCGGAGTCAATCTGCCGGGCTTCCCAAAGAGAAGACACACCGAGATCATTGAAAAATGCTTCCCCCCGCTGCTCCGCATACTCCAGCGACAGAGGCGCAAAAATATCCTCCTCGGGATCCGGATGGCGGATAAATCCGCTGAAGACCGCCGCTCCGCGGATCAAAGGCCGGTTCCCGGGACAGGCGAGCAGGTTCAGTACACTGCTGCCGCCGGCGGACTGCCCGGCGATTGTGATCTTCTCCGGATCCCCGCCGAATGCTTCTACGTTGCGGTAAACCCAGCGCAGTGCGGCCTGCTGGTCCAGGAGACCGAAGTTAGAGGGAGCCTCCGGTGCTTCCGCCGTGAGCTCGGGATGGGCCAGATAGCCAAATACGCCCAGCCGGTAAGCAGCCGTCACCACGACGATGCCGCGCCGCGCCAGCCGCTCACCGTCAAATTCCATCTCCGCGCTGTACCCCCACTGGAAGCCGCCGCCGTAGTACCAGAGCAGTACCGGCAGCTTCTCCCCGCCGGCAGCCGCCGGGGTCCAGACATTGAGGTAGAGACAGTCCTCACTCATGGGAATCTTCGGATCCACATGCCACTCTCTGCAATACAGATCCTCACCCAGACCCGGCGTATCCTGCATGGGAATGGGAGCAAACTGGAAGGCATCATAGACCCCCTCCCAGCTTCCGCAGGGGAGCGGGGCCCTCCAGCGGTTTTCGCCCACCGGCGGGGCTGCAAAGGGAACTCCTTTATAGACGGTAATTCTGGGATCGGCTGCGGGAAGGCCCCTGAGGGCACCATTTTCGATTACTGTCGTTCTTAACATAGCACTCCTTCTATAGCCGTAAGCGATATTATAGTCGTTAACGAAATTATCTGCTGCGCAGAACCTTTCGATTTTCCTATATGCAGTTATGCTAAGTAATTGCCTTCGGCAATGACTTAGCTTAACCAGTAAATAACGATTGCTGCACCGACACAGCAAGAGACGGGGATGATCAATTTTATCATCTTGTATTTCGCTCCGCAAGGCACCACAGGTCAAAATCGCACAAATCACGCTGACCTCTCTCTCCTATGTATCCGGAAAAAGGGCATTAAAAGAAAAAGGAAATCCCATTCCCCCGATACCTTTTCAGGAGCTCTTTTGCTATACTGAAATATATTAATGTTTTCAAAGTTGGAATGCACTTCGACCCCTGGTCAGACTGCCTCCTCTAAGGGCAGTCCGGCACCTGGAGCCTTTCCCCGGACAGATGCTTTCTTGTTGAAAAAGGAGACCGCATGGACAGAGCAATTCTGGAATCCCTAAAGGGACAAAACAAAAACTACATACTTCCTTTCCTGTGGATGAAAGGCGAGTCCGAAGAAATCCTCCGCAGAGAGATCGGAAAGATCTGCGAGTGCGACATTCGTGCTCTCTGCCTGGAATCCCGCCCTCACCCTGATTTTGCCGGTGAAGGATGGTGGAGAGATGTTGACATCGTATTGGACGAGGCGAAACAGCGGGGAATGAAGATCTGGATCCTCGACGACGCCCATTTTCCAACAGGATGGGCGAACGGACTGCTGCCGAAAAAATATCCGGAGAGGGCCAAGCAATACCTCTCCTGCAAGTTCTTCGACGTAGCCGGTCCGCTGTACCACGGCACGATAGACATCTCTTCCGCCATGGGGAAGCTCTTCACCTGGAGAGATCTCGAACGGCCGGCAGTAAAGCCGCTGATCGACGATAATCAGCTCGTCTCCGTCGTGGCCATGCGGATGGGCGACGGCGACACAGTGACAGAAGACATCCCGGCAAGTGAAGAGGACATCGCGCGCGGCCTTGAGAGGGGAAGTCATCCCAACCGCCTGTTCCTCACCGACATGGTGAAAGGCGATAAGCTGGTCTTTAACATCCCTGCAGGAGTCTGGCGCGTGTTCGTCATATACACGACCTATGACGAAGGGGCCCGCAGCGACTATATCAACATCATTGACGAGGACTCCGTCAAGGTGCTCATCGAAGCTGTCTACGAGCCCCATTACGAGCATTACAAGGAGGAATTCGGCAAGACCATCGCCGGCTTCTTCTCCGACGAACCCGGCTTCGGAAATACCTTCGGCTTTGAGATGGACGAAGCCATTGGCCGCAAGGAGATGCCGCTCCCCTGGAATAAGGACGTACCGGGCCTTCTTAAGGAGCAGCTGGGAGAGAACTGGACAGAGCTTCTCCCCCTTCTCTGGTACCCGAGTGAGGATGCGAAACAGGCCGCCGAGGTGCGCTATGTCTACATGGACATCGTCTCCCGTCTCTACGAGAAGAATTTCTCCGAGCAGCTTGGGAAATGGTGCAAAGACAGAGGAGTAGAATACATCGGCCACGTGATCGAGGACAAAGATGTGCACAGCCGTCTCGGCTGCGGCGCGGGACATTTCTTCCGGGCGATGAGCGGCCAGGCGATGGCCGGCATTGACAACATCGGCGGACAAGTGATCCCCGGCAATCCCAACACCATCCGCCATTCATTTAATACCTCTGACGGACAATTCTAGCACTATCTGGAATCCAAACTGGGGGCCTCTGTGGCCCTGCTGCAGGGGAACAAGATGGGCCGCTTCGTGTGCGAGACCTTCGGCGCCTACGGCTGGAGCCTCGGCGTGCGCGACATGAAATGGATTGCGGATTTTCTGCTGGCCAGAGGCGTCAACCACCTGGTGCCCCACGCCTTCTCTATGGACCGCTACCCGGATGACGACTGCCCGCCTCATTTCTACGCGGGCGGGAACAACCCCGAATTTCCCTACTTCGCACGCCTCATGAGATATTGCAACCGCCTCTGCCACGTCTTCTCCGACGGAAGATGGGTCCCTGAGGTGGGCATACTCTATCACGGCGAGATGGAGTGGATGGACGACTGTATGAAGGACCAGGAGATCGGGAGGCGGCTGAGCGAAGGCCATATCGATTACGCCATTGTACCCGCGGATGCTCTCGC
>CADCQE010000310.1 GCA_902803505.1 uncultured Lachnospiraceae bacterium
GAAGGCAATTGCTTAGATTAACTGCATATAGGGAAAACGAAAGGTTCTGCGCAGCAGATAATTTCGTTAACGGCTATAATCATAGCACATCAATAACCCGTGTCAATGGGATGTCAGCGGGATCGCTTCTTCTTTCAGAGAAGGGCCGTCGGCGGACCCGTAGGCTGCAGCGGCCCGCGGGAAGGAGAGTCCCCGCAGATCCATGAAAAGCTTTGTGACCGGAGTAATTTCGTGATAAAATGGATAAAAGTAGTTTCGATTCACGGCCAACCTGCAATCAGGTTCCGGCTCATCATACTTGCTGCTCCATACTCTTTGAAGCCGGACAATCAAAGAGATACAATCCAATCACTCATATCAAGAAGGAGGCAGGATATATGAAGAAAGCGCATTCCTTAGTACTTACTTTTGCCGCCGTTGGAATGCTGACCGTAAATACCTTTGCGGGAGTAAGAGTAAATACCAACGACTCCGGAAGGGTCGAGGAGATAATCTCCTCCATGACGCTCGATGATAAGATTTCCCAGATGATAATGCCGGCGGTCCGGTACTGGGATGAAGAGAATATGACAGATCTGTCCGAATATCCCGAATTGGCGGAAGCGCTGCGCAGGCACCAGTATGGCGGGCTCATCCTCTACAGCTCGAATGTCCAGGGGCCCGTCCAGGTGGCGGCCCTCATTCAGCAGCTTCAGGCGAACAACCTGGAGAACACAAATACTTCGGAGCACATTCCTTACTTCATGGCGGCGGATGAGGAAGGCGGAATTGTCGTGCGCCTGACCGGAGGAACCCGCATGAACGGGAATATGGCGATCGGTGCGACAGGTGAAAACGCTTTGGAAAATGCCGAGAAGACCGGACGGATTCTCGGCGAGGAGATGGCGGCAGCAGGATTTAATGTCGACTTCGCCCCGGACATCGATGTGAATAACAATGCTGCGAATCCCGTGATCGGCACACGTTCTTTCTCCGACGATCCGGAGACGGTAGCGGAGCTTGGGATTGCCTGGACAGCCGGATTGTCTGAGGCCGGTGTGATCGCCACCTACAAGCATTTCCCGGGACATGGAGACACTGCAGTTGACAGCCATATCGGTACCCCCAGTGTTGAAAAAACCTATGATGAAATCAAAGAGGTGGAGCTTGTGCCTTTTGCCGCCGCCATCGAAGACGGCGCCGAGATGATCATGACTGCGCATATCACCTACCCCCTCCTTGATGATGAGGTGCCTTTTGGAGACGGCGAGACGATGGGCTATTATCCGGCTACAATGTCAAAGAAAATCATTACGGATATCCTGCGCGGTGATTTGGGATATGACGGTGTCGTTGTGACGGATGCGCTGGAAATGGATGCGATCCGCAAGGCCGGGCTGGTTCCGGGAGAAGCGGATTCTACCGAATACAGGGCGAACGTGGCCCGGGAGGTGATTGAGGCCGGAATAGACCTGCTGCTCCTTCCCTGTGATCTGAACAATGCGGAGGTTGTGGAATTCTACGATGACTATATTGATGCATTGATCGAAATGGTGGAGGATGGAACGATCCCTGAGGAGCGAATTGACGAAAGCGTTGCACGCATATTGAAGCTGAAGGAGACTTATGGGATCCTTGACGCAGAGCAATATCTCACAGATTCGATGGAAGCGACCGCCTCTGCGAAGGAAGTCATCGGCTCGGAAGCGCATCATGAAACGGAGATGGAGATCGCGGAGCAGGCGATTACTCTGCTGAAGAACGAAGAGGAGACACTCCCGTTTACGGAAGATGTCAAAAGGATCGTATTTCTCGGCCGCGTGCCGCAGGATGTCATTACGGTCAACTCTGTCATCGATTATCTCAAGGAACAGGGATTCATCAATGAGGACGCACAGCTTCTGAACCTGTCCCTGGAGGATCCGTCCGACTATGAGGATGCGGATACACTGTTTCTGTTTGATTACTACTATGATTCCGGGGCAGAGGAGAACAAGCTGCATTATACGGAGGAGCTTCAGGAAGCCATCCGCGAAGCGGATGTCGTCGTCGGATTCAGCAAAAATCACTCGCTGACGGCTCTGGCAGAGACTTCCGAACAGTATCAGGGGATTGCCCGGGCGATCGAAGACGTTCATGCAGGAGGCGGCCGCTTTGTCCTTCTGTCTGATAACCTCCCTTATGATGCGGCCCGCTATCAGGATGCTGATGCGATTCTTCTCGCATATATGGGCTCAGGACTTGATATGGATCCGACCGAAAGAAATGAAGAAAGCGGGAACAGGGGTTCCTACAACGCCAACGTCATCGCGGCACTTCGCATGATGTTCGGGGATGGAAAACCGATCGGCACACTTCCGGTTCAGGTCCCGGAGATCGAAACGCTGGATGACGGCAGCATTGCTTACTCCGACAGTATCCTCTATGAGCGCGGTTATAGTTTGAAAGGAGACATGGCATGAAGAAACTCTTTGCATTACTCTTGTCCGTTTCCCTTTTGTTCAGCCTAAGCAGCAGCGCCTGGGCAGAGGAAGCGGCGAAAGAAGGACAGGAAGCTCCGGCTGAAGAAGCAGTACAGCAAGAGGCCGCAGCTGAGACAGACGAAGCAGGGGAGGAATTACAGGCAGACAGTGCAGAGGAACCGGAAACTGAATGGAATGTCCTGCTCTATCTTTGCGGAACAGATCTTGAGTCAAAAGGAGGGTGTGCGTCACTGAATCTGAACGCCATTGCCGGTACTATCCCAAATGGAAAAGTGAATCTGCTGGTTGAGACCGGAGGGGCAAAGAAATGGGATCCGGAAGGCAAGCTGGATTTTGAGATCGCAAATGATAAGCTTCAGCGCTGGTACTACGGAGAGGACGGATTTGTCCTTGTGGATGAAGCAGAGGACGCCTGCATGTCTGACAGCCGCACGCTCTCTGATTTTATCCACTGGAGTGCAGAGAATTTCACCGCAAAGAAGAATCTGCTGCTCCTGTGGGATCACGGCGGCGGAAGCAGCAGAGGCCTGATTTTGGATGAGAACTATGATAATACAATCATGCCTGTCTTCTCGCTTGAGAAGGCACTTCGTGACGGAGGGACCCATTTTGACCTGGTGCTCACGGATACATGTCTGATGGCGTCCCTGGAAATGTGTCAGGCACTGGCTCCCTATGCGGATTATCTTGTCGCATCCGAGGAGGTCATGGCCGGGGATGGAACCAACTACAAGGGATGGGTACAGTATCTCTATGACCGTCCGGACTGCACTCCCGTCCAGGTCGGCAAACGGATCTGTGACTATACACAGCAGTATTATATTGAAAAAGAGGATCCTCTGGAGAGCAAATTCTTCACCATGTCCCTGATTGACCTCTCAAGGATTGATGAGGTCGCGGAGTCATTTAATCTGTTCATACACAGTGCTGCGGATCTTATTGAGGATCCGGATGCCTTTTTTGACTATGCCAGAGAAACAAATCGTTCAGAAAACTATCTTCTGGAAACCATGTATGACATCTTTGATCTCAGCCGCCGTGCAGAGCTCGCAGGCATCCCGCAGGAGCTGACCCACCCCCTGCAGGATGCCGTAGAGGATGCTGTTGTGTATAATCTCCGCTCTGATTATCACATGTATTCTCACGGTCTCTCGGTCTATTATCCGCTGCATGATGAAAAAAATGATCTGGACCATTTCGCAAGAACCTGTAAGAATCCGGAGCACCTTGCTTTTCTTGACAGCATTGTTTTAAACTGGGATGCTCCCGATTGGGTTTATGAAACAGCAGACAAGCATCCGGAGCTGGACCGCAGTGCATATATTGTCGCGCCTGAAGTGATCTATTCAGAAGACGGGTCCGACGCATATCTCACGCTTTCGTCCGGGGAAAAATCCGCTCTCCACTTAGTGTATGAACTGTATTATAAGGATGCAGAATACGGAGTTATGTACACACTGGGACAGAGTGGAAACCTCGATCCCGAGAAGCTTGATGAGAGCGGATCCTACAGATTCCGCCTGGGCTTTGACGGAACATGGCCTTCTATGAACGGAACGCCTCTGTGTATCAATATAGCAGATGAAACGGATTCCTATATTCTCTATGACGTTCCCGTAAAATATAAGGAAGATGATATGTCGATGCGGATTCTGGTAAATCAAAAATCATCGAATCAGGAGGAGAACTCTGAATCCGGCAGTGAAGCGGTTGAGGCAGTCATCAGTGAAGAAAGCTCTGAAGACAGTGCGGAAGCCGGCACAGAAGACAGCGCAGAAGAAGAGCAGTTATTTGTCAACAATGAGCAGGGAACCAGATCCTATGAGCTGCTGGGACTCTGGGACGGTTTTGACGCACACACCGGCCTCCCCGGGAGAAATATCATCCCGCTCAAAGAGGTCGATGGCAATGAAGTCACTATGTACAACGTTATATACAGTAAATCTCTTGATAAAGTTTCGGATCTTATTGAAAGAGAGAATGTAGTGCTGAATAAAGATGCTGTTATTGAGCGCGGGAAACTGCCTGAAGGAGAATACATGATCCGCTTCATGGTAAAGGATATATTCAATACTGTCCATTACAGTGATTATTTCAACGTGCACTGGGATGGCGAAACTGTCACATTCCCGGATTCTGATAAGAAGTCCTGATGCGTATCGCAGGTTGAATCGATTATGAAAATAAAAGCATCTATCCTTCTACGAATCGGTTTGCTTTTCTTGCTGGCACTGGTCATTGCATATGTCTGCACATATCAGTTCAGCTACAGTAATATGCTGGATCGGGCCACTCTCCAGGGAGATGAGGTGGCCCGGGCAGTTGCGACTGGTGCCGTGGCTGCGATCGGTTCGGAAGACAGTCTCCAGTCTCTATACGAAGATGAAAAGTATCGGGAACAGATGCACCAGGTGTTTCGCTTTCTCTGCCGCGAGTCGAACATACGCTACCTGTATCTGTACACGATCGGAGAAGATCACTACCGGCATTACATCATCTGCGCAGCGAACAGCGATGAGGATGATCTGCGGATGCAGACCGAATACGGTTTCGGCTCTGTCCGCAAGATACCTCTGTTCCAGGCTGAGAAAAATGTAATGAGTGGAAGTGTGACGGAAGATTATGAGCTGATCGACAATGATTACGGTTATGTATGTATGCATATCATTCCCATGCGCAATGAGAAAGGCGAGATCATAGCCCTGATTGGCGCAGATTACAACATGGCGCTGATTGAACGCATGGCGAAGAACAGTCTGCTCAACGCCTTGCTCTTGGGTCTTTTTGTATTCGGAATCGCCTTTGTTATCGCACTGCTGCTGATAAAATGGTCCGTAATCCGCCCGATCCACTCACTGTCGGGACGCATGAGAAGCTTTGTAAATGACAGCGAAAAGCAGATTGAAGTACACAGGCGGGAGTCTGTCCTTGAGGATGAAATAACGGACATAGAGAATTCCTTCGAAATCATGACGAAGGACATTCGTCAATATCTCCGGGACAACGAAGAGCTGACGAGAAGAGAGGCCTATACTGAAGCTGAGCTGGATGTGGCAAGGAAGATCCAGATCGGATTTGTCCCCAAGGAATATTCTTTCGAGGAGAACCGGCTTGAAGTATATGGAAGTTCGCAGGCTGCCAAAGAAGTCGGAGGTGATTTTTACGATGTGTTCCGCCTTGAGGACGGCAATGTCGCTGTCGTGATCGGAGATATCTCCGGAAAGGGGATCTCCTCTGCCATGTTCATGACCTTAGTGAAATCGGTGATCCGGGAAAATCTGAGAATGGGGCGCGGACTGGCCGAAACAATAAACTGGGTCAACAGTGAGATCTGGGCATCGAACCCCGAGAAAATGTTTGCAACTGTATTTGCATGCATTATCCAGCCCGAGACCGGTATCGTGACCTTTGCAAATGCAGGGCACGAAGAGCCCCTGATCCTGGGAAGAGATCCATATTATATGGAAATCACCAGTGGAATGCCTGTCGGCTTATTTAATGCCCCCTGTACCACCGAGGAGAAGATTGTACTTAGGGAGGGAGACGGCATTCTCCTGTATACGGACGGGATCACAGATGCGATCAATGCGGAGAAAGATTCCTACGAGAAGGACAGATTGAGAGAGACGGTTCTTCGCAGCTTCCGGCAGCACAGCCACTCCTATGATACCAGGACTCTGGTCAGCGAGGTCACCGCATCGGTCCTCACCTATTCAGAGGGCATGGAGCAGTTTGATGATATGACCTGCATCGCACTGACTTATAAAGGGAACGGCGGCTGCAGCAAGCTCATTTCTCCTGAGCTTACATCCTTTGATGTCGTAAAAGAATCCATCTTCTCTGCTCTGGGGGACTGCGAAATGACAAGAACTGTGATTCTTGTCTGCGAAGAGATGTTTACGAATATCCTGAATTATTCCGGGGCGGATCAGATTATCTTCAGTGAGAAATGCACCAAGGACCTCTATATTGTCACATATGATGACAATGGCAGCGCCTTCAATCCGGTAAATGCAGAGATCCTGAGCAAGGAGTTTGCAGAGCTGGCAAACGGAGGCATGGGCATCCTGCTCGCCCGCTCGAACACAAGAGACATGATTTACAACCGGATTGACGGGAGAAATGTACTTATGATGGTGTTTGACAGAAGAAGAAGCAGCAGCGGCTGAGCTTACTATTTTCGGCCCCTCCCAACACAGGCCACAGACCAGCTGAGCGGAACATATCCCTGTATTACTGGCATTGCTCTATGTTTCGTGTTATAATACGAGAAATAGTGAGGTTGGAGGAGATCTGCGTTATGACAATCACAAAGACAGTGAATGGCAATGAAGCAACCCTGGCAATTGAAGGCTGGCTGGACACACAGGCTGCCCCTGAGCTTCTGACAGAGCTCAATCATCTGGAGGGCAATATCGATCATCTGGTCATGGACTTTTCCGGATTGGAATATATGTCATCTACGGGTCTTCGGGCAGTGGTTGTGGCGCATGAGAAGATGAAGGGGAATCTTGTCATAAATAACGCTTCATCCAGGATCCTGAAGATATTCAAGACGACCGGAATCGATAAATTTGTCAAGCTTGTTTGAGTTTTTATCTGTGAGCTTTTGCGAATC
>CADCQE010000311.1 GCA_902803505.1 uncultured Lachnospiraceae bacterium
CTGGTTTTTATACCCTTTTTTTTTTTTTTTTCACTTCTATTTTCGCATTAACCGTCCCCTGTCTTCCAGATTACGCAACATTCAAATGCTTTTCCGGTTTATCCGGGTTAGGGGAGATTTTTGGAGATCATGAAGATTGCGACGCAGCAGACGAAGGACAAGTCCGACGTGGAGATCGGAAAGAACGCGCTGATTGCCTCTCCTGCGGATCTGGAGGGCAGCATCAGGAAAGCGATGGCTTTTCTTGCAAAGCAAAGAAAGCGCTTTACATAAGCGGTTTCTTTCCTGTATAATCCTGCCGAGGACTGAAAAGCAAGACAAACCCATTCATGCACAACGCCGCAAAGGAGCTGGTATTTTGACACAGTATGTGATTCGGGGCGGCTCGCCTTTATACGGAGAGGTTGCCGTCAGCGGCGCAAAAAACGCCGCGGCATCCATCCTGCCCGGAGCCCTGCTTGTCAGCGGCGTATGCCGGATTGAAAACGTCCCTGACTTTGAAGATGTCAGAGTAATTCTGGATATATTAAAAGCCCTCGGCGCAAAGGTGCGCAGGGTCGACTCTGCGGCAGTTGAAATCGACAGCACCGAGATATCCGGGCGGACAATCCCGGCAGAGCCCGGGCGAAAAATCCGGGCGTCTCATTTTGTTCTTGCGGCACTGATGGGGCGTTTCGGGCATGCTGTCGCGCCGCTGCCGGGCGGTGACAGGCTCGGCGCACGTCCGATCGACCTGCCGCTGAAAGGGCTGGAGGCCATGGGGGCGGCCGTGAAGGAGGAGAACGGCTTAATCTGCGCCCATGTACCTGACAGCAAAAAGCTGAAGGGGGCCGATATCCGATTTGCGTGGAAAACGGTAGGCGCGACCATGCATCTGATGCTGGCCGCCGCCCTGGCTGACGGGACAACGGTGCTGGAGAACGCCGCAAAGGAACCGCATGTTGCAGACCTCGCCGGTTTCCTGAATACGATGGGCGCGGATGTGCACGGAGCAGGTACCGATACGATCGTGATCCGGGGTGTTTCCTCCCTGCACGGCGGGTGCTATTCCCTGATCCCCGACCAGATCGAAGCCGGAACGTATATGGCAGCGGCAGCAGCGGCGGGAGGGAAAATCAGGATCAGCCGCGTGATCCCGGAACATCTTGCATGCATCTCCTCTGAGCTGCGAAAGATGAACGTGCAGATCGACGAGGGGGATGACTGGGTCCTTGTCTCTCGAACCGGAGAGCTGAAGCCCGTCGATATCGAGACGCTGCCCTATCCGGGCTTCCCTACGGATATGCAGCCTCAGGTCGCAGCGGTCATGTGTCTGGCAAGGGGGAAGAGTACCCTTACGGAGAGCGTGTGGAAAGAAAGATTCCAATATGTGCCCGAGCTCTGCCGCCTCGGTGCCCGGATCACGACGAACGGCAGGACGGCGGTCATCGAAGGGGGCACTCCTCTGAATGGCGCGCATCTGACAGCCTGCGACATTCGGGCGGGAGCGGCAATGGTGATCGCCGGCCTCGCGGCAGAGGGCGTTACGAAGATCGACGGCATACAGCACATCGAGCGCGGATATCAGGATTTCCCGGCAAAGCTCGCGGGACTCGGCGCAGATATTCGGGTGTGCAGCCAGGATGCGCCGCCCTTGACGTCCGGAGCCCGGATTCATTTGATCGGAATCGGCGGATCAAGCATGAGCGGCATTGCCCTCATGCTGCACAAAAAAGGCTTCCGCGTCTCAGGCTCCAACAGCATTGACTGTGAAACGCTGCGGACGCTCCGGTCGGAAGGGGTTCCTGTGACGATCGGCCATCGCGCGGAAAATGTCGAGGGGGCCGAACTGGTCGTTTATTCCATGGCAATCTCTGAGGACAATATCGAGCTTAAGGCCGCGATCGAGAGAGGGATCCCGACCTTGGAGCGCTCGGAACTGCTGGGCCGGATTTCCGGGGAGTACGGCCGCAGCATAGCCGTCTGCGGCACCCACGGGAAAACAACGGTCACCGCGATGCTTGCACAGATCCTGACAGAGACAAAAGCAGATCCCACCGTACACATCGGCGGAAGCCTGAAAGCGATCGGCGGAAGCATCCGGTGCGGCAGCAGTGATCTCTTCGTGACGGAGGCCTGTGAATACCGCAGGAATTTCATGAACCTGAGCCCGAACGCCATCGTGCTTTTGAACATCGATGAGGATCACCTGGACTGTTATCGGGACATCGACGACATTGAAAGTTCCTTCGCCGCATTTTTGATAAAGCTGCCGAAAAACGGCTGGGCACTGGGCAGCGGCGAGGATTCCCGCGTGGTCAGGCAGCTGCGTCAGTTATCCTGTCCGACCTATACCTTCGGGATGCAGGCCGGCTGCGATTATCGGGCGGTTGATCCCGAGGAAGACGAGCAGGGCTATGTGCAGTTCGACTTCTGTTACCGGGAGGAGAAGCTGGGAAGGGTCCGTATGGCTATCCCCGGACTGTTTAACGCCAAGAATGCCGCGGCGGCCCTTGGCGCCGCCCATCTTCTGGGCACAGACATGGAGGCCGCCTGCGAGATCATGGGACATTTCACGGGGGCTCATCGGCGCTTTGAGCGGACAGGAACCCTGAACGGCGCAGAGCTTTTTCACGACTACGGACATCATCCGGCGGAAATGCAGAACGCCGTTGCAATCGCCCGAAAGAGATGCCGGAACGGACGGCTGTGGGCCGTTATGCAGCCCCACACCTTCAGCAGGGTGAAAACGCTGTTTCAGGATTATCTTTCATGCACCCGGGAGGCGGATGTTACCCTTGTAACGGACATATACGGAGACCGCGAGCCCGACCCCGGCGATATCGATTCCGGCATGCTGGTGGAAGGGATGAGAAGAAAAGGCGTCAATGCCATCTGGACCCCTTCCTTTGAAGACGCCGCCTCGGCGATCAAAAACGGGGTAAGAGCGGGTGACCTTGTGATCACGATGGGCTGCGGGAACATCTATCTTCTGAACGAGATGCTTTAAAGAGAGTAAGGGACAAAGAATGCAGATACAAAGCAAACTGAAGCCGGGAGGCAGCAGCGGCTGCTCAGTATGCGGTCTCACGGCGGCCTATCAATTCAACGAGATTGGCAAAACCGGAGAATGCAAGTATTGCCGCGGCTTTGAAAGGCGCAGCTTCAAGGGAGGAGAAAAACTGCTTGAGGACCTTGCCCTGCAGCCCGGCGAGAAAATCGGCGTCACCGTAAGCGGCGGCAAGGACAGTATTTATATGCTGGGGGTGCTGCAGGAACTGCTGGGGGCAGATCTTATCCTGGCACTGTCCTTTTATCGACCGGGCCTTACCAGCGAAACGGCGATGGACAACATCAGAAAAACCGCAGGAATACTGGGGACAGAGCTGCTGACAGTTACCGACAGAGAGGCCTATGCACGCTTTCGCCGCAATTTCGAGATCCTTCTGGAAAATCCGAACGCAGCGGCTGTCCGCGTCCTTTTGTGCGCAGGGTGCAGATACGGCGTTACCGCCCGCCTGTATGCGGAAGGGCAAAAACGCAATATCCGAAAATACTTCAGCGCCGCTTCCTATCTGGAGCTGGCGCCGTTCAAGGAGGAGCTGCTGGAGGCCTTATCCCCGCGCGGTGACAGCGCAGACGGCCTGGAAAGGCTGATCGCGGAGTATCCTGCCCTGAATTATGACGACAATCTGGCAATCATTCGGCGGGACCATCATTATAAGTACAAGAACAATCAGACCATGCGCGGACATCTGCATGTCGGTCCGGATATTCAGCTGTTCGACTTTGACGATTATTTTGAAAACAATCCCGAGCAGATTGAAAAAACCGTCATACAAAAATACGGCTGGCAAAAGACCAACAGAAGCTGGCACTTTGACTGCATCATTGAAGATATCAAGGATGTGTTTTACTATGGGCTGCTCGGATACACGGAGATGGATTTCAAAACGGCAGCCATGGTACGATACGGATTGCTGACTGCAGAGCGGGCGCATGAGATCATCGCCGCCTTTGACAGGAAAATCGCGAACAGTTACGGACAAATGGCCGAGTTTCTGAAGCAGCATCAGCTCACGCACAGGATGCCGCAGCTGGACATGCTCTATAAAAACAGCCCGTATCTCGTTTTCCCGGCGGACAGCGCCGCAGCGCGGCAGCAGTAAGCACCTCGCGGGAACCGGGCATACAGGCAGAAGGAAGCAGAGGGTATCATGAAAGGAATCGTAATGGCAGGCGGAACCGGGACGCGCCTTTACCCGCTGACCGTGGCGGTCAGCAAACAGCTGCTGCCGGTTTATGATAAACCGATGGTCTATTATCCGCTTTCCACGCTGATGCTTGCCGGGATTCGGGAGATTCTGATTCTCTCGACACATTCGGATCTTCCAAGATATGAGCAGCTGCTGGGAGACGGCAGCCGATTCGGGACGCGTCTGGAATACATCGAGCAGCCGTCTCCGGATGGTGTGGCCCAAGCCTTCCTTTTGGGTGAAAGCTTCATCGCGGATGAACCCTGTGCCATCATTTTAGGTGATAATATCTTTTATGGCACAGGGATGCAGAAAGCAATGAAAGACGCCGCTGACAAAGCGGATGCCGGACATGCCACACTTTTCTGCCGTTGGGTGAAGAATCCGGAACGCTTCGGCGTCGTGGAATTCAATAAACACGGAAGCGTGATCTCTGTTGAAGAAAAGCCAGCGCATCCCAGGAGCAACTACTGTATTACCGGATTGTTTTACTATCCCAAAGGTGTCAGCAGGCTTGCGCGTAAGGTGCAGCGGTCGCCCCGCGGCGAACTTGAGCTCCCCTCTCTCAATGCGATGTACATGGAACTTGGACTGTTGGACGCCGAAGTGCTCGAACACGATTTTACATGGCTGGATACCGGGCTCGTGGACACCCTCGCGGATGCGGCTGCATTCGTGCGCAGCACCCAGGCGGAGACAGGGCGCCGGATTGCCGCGCTGGAAGAGATTGCATTCAGAAACGGGTGGATCTCGAAGGATATCCTCCTCGATGCAGCAGAACAGTATGGGAAATCACAGTACGGGCAATACCTGAAGAAGATCGCGGAGAACTGACATGAGGACCGCCATTTCAAGCGGCGGTCCTCATGTTTGATTCTGCTGCGCAGGAGACTTGCTTACTGTGTGGGATTGTGAAGGGGGTTTTTTAAGCCGCAGGCATGTAAGGGATCATCGCCAATTTCAGTTCCTCGAGCCAGGTATTGCCGCTTCGGCGCAGGGTATTCTCCAGGGTATTGACGACCACGCTGCGCACGAGCGTCGGTGATTTCTCTTCCGGGTCCATCGTGGTGCTGACCGTGTTGATCACATAATGCATGCCCTGCTCCGCACCCAGGTACAGCATCTCATGTCCCCCAAAGAACAGGATTGCCCCGACGGGCAGCGTATCGAGCAGTTCCCTCTTCTCTGCCGGGTTCAAAGCGCTCAGATCATATTTGCGTACAGGCATGGCAGACTGCCAGGTCGTGTTGCGCGCAAGCTCCAGCCCGAAGCATTTGTAGATATTGCGGATGTACAGGGAACAATCGGGCACACTGAGCATACCGGCCCATCCATAGGCATCGCCCAGCATGGAAAATGCAGTCTCCAGCAGGTTTCGTGCTGTGAGCGGCAGATAGCCCTCGTTCACGCTGTAATGCTGCGGGATCAGCGCTATTGTGGTGCTGTACGAGCCATCCGCCTCCCGTACGGGAAGATACACCGGATAATTCTGATACGCGGCCCGGTTGGTAACGGCAGGGTCGAACGCGTCCTTCTCCACCCGGCGCAGAACGGTGCCCATGGTGAGCATACGCTCGGAAGCGCCGCTGTTCACGTTGGATTGATCCAGGCTGAGTTTGCCCTGCGTCACCACCAGTGCATCTTCGTCCGGAATATCCCAGGCGCCGAGCCACTCCTGCCGATCTGCGCACACGGCAATGGTCGCGGCAGGCATCCATCCGGATACGCAGAGGCTGTCACAGTAGTACCAGTCGCCTTCTGCCGTCTGTGCAAGGATGATCACCGGCTCGTTCACGCGCAGGAAGGAACGCTGGAGCAGGTCAAAATCGTTGTCACCCGCCGTGTCCGTGATCAGTTGATCGCTGGGCACGGCGCGCACGTTTGTCAAGGCTGTGCAGATGCCGTATCGGACCTGCTGCGCGGGAGACGTCTCGGCACTGCCGATGGATGTCAGCACCTTGTCCATGTCCGCATATTCAAGGACCTCCCCCTCGCTGTTGTAATACCCTTTTTCCAGGTATGCAGCAAGACGCGTCATGGCGTTGCCCAGCAATTCGCGCTGGAAGGCTTCGCCGTCAAAGCTCGGGTATTCTTTGCGCAGGTCCTTCAACTTACATTCTTCACAGGCAAGGATTTCGGCATTGCGTGCCGCGATGCCGGAGCTTTCGGCCAGGAGCGCATCCGGGTCTTTCGATCGCGCCGTCCAATAGCCGGGGTCTGCCATCTCAGTCGTGACGCCCGGAAGGCACTCCGGTTCGGCGTAAACAGTCGGCAGGCATGTCATCCAGATGGCCAGGACGATCAATACCGTCAGAATACGGCGCGCGGTTTGAACTGTGCTGTGCAAAAGGGTCCTCCTTTCGATATCGCGCGGATTGCTTGCGTATTGTTTATGAGATCATAGAGCGTACGGAAGAAACGTGTGAAACGTCGCAGAATTCGGACGGTCAACAGCAATATGATCCGGCTGGCGAGTCATGTAAGGACGCATGCAGAAAAAGATGCGTAGCCCTCTGACAGCATCTGCTCTTCAATCGATTTTACCATCACCTCATGGATGAGATGGTAATCCCAGCCGAAGCCGAATCTCCGGATCGTTTCCTATTATATTTAATCTTGTCCGCCTTTACAAGGTGGAGTTCCAAATTGTCATATAAAACCACGTGACAATGGAGACGGTACCACAAGAAGCGTCCCCCGATTTTTCTGAAACAATTCTTGCAATACCGGTGAATACGCAGTAAAATCCCGGTATGCAAAGCGTGTACAGAAACAGGAACAACCCTACCCGTGAGGCGATAGCATATGAAGAAAAACAACGAATTTCTGAAGGCAGTTTTGGTCTGGATCTGTGCCGCCGGCGTGATCCTCGCCCTGC
>CADCQE010000312.1 GCA_902803505.1 uncultured Lachnospiraceae bacterium
ACGGGCGCGTACAGATCCTCCGAGTCCGGATCAATTCCGACACCCTGCCCGATCGCCCCCGAGGCAAAGGTCTCATCTGGGATCTCCGAATAATGTCGCACTTTTCCGGGTACCGGAGCGTGGACCTCCCCCGCGTCACAGCTCATAATCACTTTCCCGATCCACTTGCCCTCACCGGGCTTTGCCTCAGACTCCTCTTCGACGATCACTGCAGCTTTCTTCTTAGACCGCATGACGATCAATGCGATGACAAATGCGGCACATACGGCGATCGCGACAAAAATGATAATCCATAGATTATTGCTCATGGGGGGGCCTCTCCTTCTTCCTCATCTCCTATTGAGACTTATTCTTTCTTCTTCCCGGCCTTCTTCACTGCATCCTTCTTTTGAGCGTCATCCTTCTTCTGTTCTTCCTTCTTCTGATCTTCCTTCTTCTGCTCTTCTTTCTTCTGCGCGGCTTTCTTCCGGGTTCCGCCCTTCTTCGCTCCGCTTTCCTCAGAGGTCCCTTCTGCGGGGGATTCTTCCTCCTTCAGGCGCGGCATCCTCTCGCCTTCCGGCCGCTCGGCTTCGACAAAGGCCGTGAGCAGCCAGGCGAAGTCATAGGCCGGGACGCCAACTGCTTTCGCAGCCCGCTTCTCTCCCGTCAGAAGATCCACATAGTCCTCCGTCTCGTTGACCCAGGCGGTCTGGTCCTCCTCGAAGAAATTGAAGAGGGCGATCAGCTTCTCTCCGCCGAAATACCGCCCGATCCCGAGGATATGGTCATTGTAGGTCTCTACAATCCATGTGTCTGCCACCCCTTCAAATACAGGGTGAGCCCTTCGGATCTCCTCAAGTCTCCGGATCCCCGTGTAGATGCGGCCGGGAATCGTCGAAGGATCCGAGCGCTTCGCCACGTCCTCCCAGTTCAGGTCGCCTCTGTGGAGATAGCGGCTGTCGTCATACTTCAGCGGATCCTCGTGGTAGCTGTTGTCGTTGAGCTGTCCGATCTCATCGCCGCTGTAGATCACCGGGATGCCGCTCTGCGTAAAGAGAAAGGCATGCAGCATGAGATCCAGGCGGATCGCCCGGTCAAGCCTTCCCGCATCGCCGGAGACAGCTGCTGCCTCGATCCCGCAGAGGGAAGCCGTCGTACCGGTCAGGCGGGCATCCCCGATGCTCGGATCATCATTGTAGAGCTCTCCGCGGGCATCGGAGCCGGGCCATTTTCCAGTGAGATAATCGTTCAGATATTTTTTATGGGCAACCTGCTCGATCCCAAATCCCTGAAGAAAATCATAATCCAGCCCCCAGCCGATGTCATCATGGCAGCGCAGGTAATTGAGGAAGGTATATTTCTTCGGAAGGGCGAAGACGCTCTCCAGCTGATGGCGGAGAAGGTGCACATCCCGCGTCGCAACCGTGTGCCAGGTGCTCGCCATTGTCGTGACGTTATAGAGCAAATGGCACTCGGGCTTATCCAGCGTGCCGAAATATGGGACGACTTTGGACGGCTCCATGACCACTTCGCCGAGGAGCATCGTGCCGGGGCACACAATCTCCGCCGCCATGCGCATGAGACGGACCAAGGTGTGCACCTGGGGAAGATTGCGGCAGTTTGTGCCGAGTGTCTTCCAAATATAAGGAACTGCGTCCAGGCGGATGATATCGACGCCGTGGTTGCAGAGGTAGAGCATGTTGGCTGTCATGTCGTTGAAGACGACAGGATTTGCATAATTGAGGTCCCACTGGTAGGGATAGAAGGTGGTCATGACGACCTTCCCTGCCTCCGCGCACCAGGTAAAATTGCCCGGCGCGGTCTTCGGGAACACCTGGGGAACCGTGTGCTCAAAGCGGTTCGGGATCTCCCAGTTGTCAAAGAAGAAATAGCGGTCCTGGTACTCCGTCTCCCCGGCCCTGGCCCGCTTCGCCCACTCGTGGTCCTCGCTGGTGTGGTTCATCACGAAGTCCAGGCAGACACTTAAGCCCCTGCGGTGGCACTCGCCGGACAGATCCGCGAGATCCTCCATCGTGCCGAGTGAGGGCTCCACCTGTCGGAAATCCGCCACTGCGTAGCCACCGTCGCTCCGGCCCTTTGGGCTGGTGAGAAGGGGCATGAGATGGAGATAGTTGACGCCGCTCTCCTCCAGATAATCCAGATGCTTCTTCACGCCCTTCAGGTTTCCTGCGAAAGCGTTGACATACATGACCTCGCCGAGCACTTCATTTCCCTTATACCAGTCGGGAAGGCTCTCCCGCACATGGTCCCAGCGCTTCAGGGAAGCAGGGCGCTCACTGTAATACGTGTGGAGCATCTCACAAAAATAGTCGAAGGCCCGCTTGTCACTGTAGTAAAGTTCAAAATAGAGCCACTTCAGTTCATCGTAGTGTGCTCTCAGGCGCTCTTTAAATTCAGCCTCCCATCTCTCATCGATCATTTCCTGCCTCCTTCATCATAAACATTTCTTATTGTATCAGCCGCTGCCTTTTCAAGTGCAGCCAAATCAGGTGATTGGTATCCTTTTTCATCCAGCGTCTCGTCAATGAGAAAGCGGGGGCGGCCTTTGGCCTCAAGATAAATCTTGCCCACGTACTCCCCGACGATCCCTATAGACAAAAGAATTAATCCTCCGATTGCCCACAAAGAGACCATCATCGAACTCCAGCCCTGGACGGTAACCCCCCGGAGCTTCTGGATCACGCCCCAGATAAGCATCAGAATGCTGATCAGGAACACGAAGATTCCTACATTCGTGATCACCCGGATCGGCGCCACGCTCAGAGAGGTAATTCCTTCTATGGAAAAATGCAGCATCTTCCGGAGCGGATACTTGCTCTCGCCGGCGAAGCGCTCGGCGCGCTCATAATACACCTTGTCCGAGGGATAACCAATCATCGGCACGATCCCCCGGAGAAAGAGATTGACCTCCTTAAACTCCGAGAGGCCAACCAGGGCCTTCCTGCTCATGAGCCGGTAATCTGCGCTGTCACTCACCAGTTCGACACCAAGCATGGACATCATCTTGTAAAAGAGGCGGGCCGTTGTCCGCTTAAAGGCCGTGTCGGTCTTCCTGCTGGAGCGCACGCCGTAGACGACATCGCAGCCCTCCTCGTATTTTTGAATCATCTCCCCGGCCGCTTCCGGGTCGTCCTGCAGGTCTGCGTCCATCGAGATCGCGATGTCACAGCGGTCCTTCGCATAGAGAAGCCCGGCCAGAAGAGCGTTCTGATGCCCGCGGTTGCGGCTCAGAGACAGGCCGGAGAAGACAGGGTTCTTTTTATGAAGCTCCCGGATCAGTCCCCAGGTGCGGTCACTGCTTCCGTCATTGATAAATAAAATGCGGCTCGCCGGTGAGATCCGCTCTCCCGCAACGAGCTGCCCGTATATTTCATAAAGCCGCTTTGCAGTCTCAGGCAAAACGGCTTCTTCGTTATAGCATGGAATTACAAAATAAAGAATTGTATCTCTCATGAAATTGTTCGCTCTGTGCTCTCGATCAAGAAGCTGCTGCCAATTTCTCCAAAAGCAACTGTTTCTTATTATTCTGCTCGATTAGTTACTATTCACGGCCCCTCCCGCTACAGGCCACAGACCATCCGTGCTTCGCACGTATGTCGCAGCGAAAGCTGCTTATGTCTGAGG
>CADCQE010000313.1 GCA_902803505.1 uncultured Lachnospiraceae bacterium
CAGGCGAGCATGGCCTGGCCGGGACGGGTGCGGTTGATGAAGAGCTGCAGAAGAAAGACCAGCAGGATGCTGACCGCGATGCACACAAGGCTGATGGTCTGGATGCGGAATGCGCCGATCTGGAGAGTCATCCGGTTCATCGGGATGATCGAAGAGTACATCTTCGGATTCGATGTGAAGATCAGGAGGGCGACATTTTGCAGAAAATAGCTCACGCCGATGGCCGTGATCAGAACAGCCAGGGAGGAGCCCGCATGGCGCAGCGGCTTATAGGCGATCTTCTCGATGCAGATGCCGAGCAGCATGCACCCCAAGACTGCCGCCAGGATGCCGACCGGCACCGGAAGCTTCGCTGTCGTCATGACAGAATAGGAAATAAACGCGCCGACCATGATGACGTCGCCGTGCGCAAAGTTCAGCATCTTCGCGATTCCGTAGACCATGGTGTAGCCGATGGCGATGATCGCGTAGATGCTGCCCAGACTCAGTCCGTTGATGAGGTATGTTAAGAAGCTGACCATAAACTTCCCCCGTCCTTGAATAAAGTGCAAAAGGGCATCCTATTTGAAAGGATGCCCTGGAAGCAGCATTTTCAAATCTTACTGCATGGAGACATAAGCTCCGTCCTGGATCACGACAGCCTTAGGATCCTTGTTCGGCTCGCCGTCTGCGGACCAGATGATGGTCTCACCGGTAAGGCCGGCTACTTCGATCTCCGTCATAGCCTTCTTGAGGGCTTCGCACATGTCAGAGACAGCCATATCCGGTGTGAGGTTGGCCTGCTCTGCCGCTGCCTTGATGGCGTAGACGCCGTCGTAAGCATCCGCTGCGAACTGGTTCGGTGTCACGCCGTAAGCTTCCTGGTACTTGCTGACGAAGCTCTGTGTCAGCTCGTCGTCTGCGTCCGCCGCGAACGGTGTCAGGAGCATGACGCCTTCTGCCAGGGACTTCTCGAAGTTCTCCATGTCGAGCATGCCGTCGAGGCCGTCGCAGCCGAAGAACTGGACGTCGAGGCCCATCATGGTCGCCTGTGTCAGGATTGTGCCCGCCTGTGTGTAGTAGATCGGCAGGAAGATCAGCTCAACGCCTGCGTCCGCGCACTGCTGAAGCTGGGAGCTGAAGTCTGTGTTGGAGTCCGCTGTGAAAGCGCCCTTGACAGCGACTTCGATGCCGTAATCGCCGGCTGCCGCTTCGAAGCTCGCCTCGATGCCTGCAGAATAAGCGTCGGAACTGTCATAGATCGCGCCGACCTTCGTAGCAAGCTTATGCTCGCCGATGTACTGAGCGGATCTCATACCCTGGTTGGAATCGGAGAAGCAGACACGGAAGACATTATCATTCTTCGTGACGTCGTCGCCGGAGCCTGAGGGTGTCAGCTCGAACATGTTGTCAGCCTTGGTCTTCTCTGCAACAGCCAGGGCGCAGCCGGTGGTCGTCGGTCCGAGAAGGATCTGCATGCCCCAGTCCTTGAGGGCGTTATAAGCGTTGATGGACTTCTCGGAATCGAGCTCATCGTCTTCGCTTTTGTACTCAATCTGGAATCCATTGATTCCGCCGGCTTCGTTGATCTCGTCAACCGCGATCTGAGCGCCGTTGACAACAGCTGTTCCGTAATTCGCCGCCGGTCCTGTGAGCGGGCCGCTGGCTCCGAGGTAGAATGCACCATCTGCATAAGCTGCTGCAGACATCATGCCGACCGCCATCGCAGCCGTAATTGCCAGAGACACGAACTGTTTCATTTTCCTCATTGTGAGTCCTCCATTCCTTGTGAAACATAGCTACTGGCGGAAAAAACCGCTGTCCCTAAGTTTACAACTCCATAGCGGCATTTGTCAATGGGACACAATTCCCGCATCACTCGCTCTTCACCGTACTTCTCGACTCCAGGTAGCTGACAAAGATATTCCCGCCTTCAAGCATCGAGGCCGTGCTGTCATTAATCCCCATATAGTAGTGCTCGCCCGTATCGAACCTATACAGCAGCGTATTATACCGGTCGTAGCCAACGATCACCGTGATCGACCCGTCCGCAAGCCGGGTCACCACAGCCCGCCCCTCGGACAGCTGATAGAGCACCTGGTCGAGCGAGCACCCGGTCAGGTTCACGACCTTCACCGAGTCCTCCACCTGGGACTGCAGCACATCCGCGTCGATCTCCCCGGATAAGATGGCCGCCGGGATATCGCCGTTCGCAAGCTCCGTCTTGGTCTTCTTATTGCCGCGCTCGTAGACGTACAGCCCCTTGTTGTCCAGGACGACGCCCACGTTCACATCCGCGTGCTGTATGGCCTCCGCGGGATCCGTCAGTTCCTCCTGGAGTTTCCCGAAGGCATAGACATAGTAAATGGTAAATTCATCCTCCGCAGGCATCTCGAGCTTCGTCCCGCCGTTCGATACGTACTTGATCCTCGCAGCTGCCACCGACGGGCTCAGGTTCCCGACAATGCGCGGCAGCCTCAGCGTGACCGTCGTGCCCTGCCGGTTGTTGGTCCCAAGCGCCACGGACACCTGGGAGCCCTCGGCCTGGCGGTTGTTGATGATGTTGTCCGCCGCGGCCTCCACATACTCGCCGTTGGCCTTGGCGGCCCGGATGAGCTGGGCAAGTCCCGGCTCCATCCGGACGTCGAGGACATAGAGCCCCTCCGGATTGTACTCCTTGATCAGATTGCCGGCGAAGTCCTCGATCTTCAGTTCCTTCATGGCAAATGTCACATCCCCGGAGATCCCGTGGGCGAGATCTCCCTCGTAGGCCACGCCGTAAAGGAAGTCGTCATTGAAGAATCCCAGCGCCCGCAGGTACTGATTGTCCGCACCCTGGATCGAGCGCGTCGAGCCGGTCTCGAGATTCATGACCGTGAGCACCCGCGACCCGTAGAGCTGCATCTCATCC
>CADCQE010000314.1 GCA_902803505.1 uncultured Lachnospiraceae bacterium
GAAGGCGTCATAGTCTGAAAAAACGATCTTGTCGCTTTCGTAGTCGATGGTCATGGTATAGCCGTTTTCCCGCGTCATCGTCACCACATCATCATTGGAATCAATCTCCAGCACATAACCCGGATCACCTGCATCCGTATGGTAGAAGTTCATCAGATCGACCCAGTCCCCGATATTGACATAGGGCAGGTCATCGACCCCGTCAATAAAGAAGAGGGGAAACTGCTGATTCAGCTTATCCTCCGGCGAGGCGCCGAGATAGGTCGTGTAGTCCCGCTCCTCTACGGTGTGCGTGCCGGTATTTTCCGCATACGCGGGAGCCGTGCAGGCAAAAGCCAGTGCCAGCACGAGCAGCAGCGTCAGGGCGCGCAAGGTGTGTCTGTTTTTCATGGGAGCTGCCGTCCTTTCCGAATATGCAAAACAGGCTGCAGCAGAGGTCATCGCTTTGCTGCAGCCGTTTCTTTGCCTTATGTTTTACTTTGTGGTCGTGGTCTCGGTGGTCTGCGTCTGGGTGTTGCCGTCAGAACCGGTGGTGACTTCGGTGGTCGTGGTCTGCGTGGTGGTGTTGCCGTCAGCATCGGTGGTGCTGGTGGACACAGTCGACGTGCTGGTGCTTGTAACCTTGCAGGCGCACAGGGACAGAGCCAGGACAACTGCCAGAACCAGGCAGATCATTCTTTTTGCATTCATTTTTTTCATTTCTTTTTCCTCCAAATAAGAGATTCATATTGGCGCTAAATTTTATTATAGCACCCGTCATCCAACCAACTTCCAACAAATACTTCTGTTCAGCCTCATGTATGGAAATCGAAGCTGGCATGGAATCCGGCTGTGTCTGCTGTGTCTGTCGGCGCGGCGGGGAGCACCGTGCTTACCGCGGCCGGCGCGGCCGGGCTCTCCTCCCGGTCAGTGCCGCCGCGAATCGTATCCACCAGGAACATGATCGCCGCAAGCACGAACATGCCAATCATCATATAGCCGAAGATTTTCAGGAAAAGCCTGTTCATCTCCCGGCTTTCTTCCCGTCTCTCGCGGCGCTCTTCCCGTCGTGCTTCCCTGCCCTCGCTCATCTGCTCGCCAAGGAAGCCGAAGAAGGAATCCGCCGTCCCCTTCATATCAAGCTTTACGGTATCCACATGCTCGATCTTCGCGTTCTGGATCGAGTAGTTCTGTATGGCTTTCTCCACGACAAAGGGCGTGTTGCAGTACCTGCAGACCGCGGCGTCCTGCGTCGGATCCACCTCGAGCCTTGCGCCGCACTGGGTGCAGATTGCCGGCACCAGCCGGGTCCTCAGATCGTTTTCGTTCACTTTATCCGCTCTCCCTGTCCCGTTTTCCCCTGTCTTTCTGATGCGCCTATCTTAGCACCGTTTTTATCACACAAGCGTCACACGGTGCTCTCAGCCCGGGATGTGCTCTGTATCGCGCCGGCGAAGTGGATGCAGAAAAAGGGCGCGCTGCAAAATGCATGATCCGGTCATTCCGAGCCAGTGCCCGACGTCGCTGGTGTGGGAATCCGTCCTCTTAACGCAGAGAAAACGGATTGCCGCGGCCAGTTTGAGAACTGCTCTCGCAATGACAGGGCATTTCGCACCGTGCCCCTCATATTTCCTGGCTCTCGATTACTTCCAGAATGCGGAATACAGGGATGCGTAGTTGTTCAGTTCCTGCTGGCGCAGACGCTGCGTTTCCGTATCCTTTTTCTGCTCAGCGCGCCGGCGCTCGCTGACTGTGCGGCACACGTCCAGATAGGCCTGCGTCGTCTCCCGGATGCGCTGGCTGAGCTGCTTCATGAGCAGCAGGAGTTTTTCGGGCTTATCCTTCAGGTATTCTCTCAGCTCACTCTCGCCAAGCTCCCGGAGAACGGTGTCCTCCTCGAGCGCAACCGCCGTCGCGGAACGGGGATAAATCTCAATCATGCCCATCTCACCGAAGATCTGTCCGGCATCCAGCTCTGCGATCTTCTTCTCTTTCTCGGTCTGATAGTCGGAAAAGATCCCGATTTTTCCGCTGACGATGTCGTACATGACGGAGCCTATTTCTCCCTGACGGAAGATGACCTGATCCTTTTTGCAGCTGATCTCTTTCATGCTTTTCCCTCCTCCGCTCAGAAAATCGGTTGATAGTTGGTGTAAAACGCGCAGAGCTGATCAATACGGTCAAGCAGGCCGCGGTCCTTGTCTGCGCCGATTTTCTCTGTCTCCACCGTGTCATAGGCAGTGTGACAGGCTTCCACATAATCCTGCGTCGTCCTTCTCAGGCGATTGCACATCTGCTGCATCAGATCCAGCAGCATTGAAGGATTCTTCGTAAAAAAGGTTTCAAAATCAGCTTCGGTAATGCGCATCAGGATCGTGTCGTTCTCCAGGGCAACCACGGTCGCAGAGCGCGGCGCATGCTCAAGCAGGCCCATCTCGCCAAAGAGCTTGAGCTCGCGGCTGGTGTTAAACAGGGTGCTGATCAGCTTTTCCTTCGGTCCGCCATAGTCATGATAAACACCGACACCGCCGCTTTCCAGTTCATACATGCAGTCCCCGGCGTCGCCCTCCCGGAAAACGACTTCACCGCGGCTGAACGTCTGGAAATTTTCCATAATGATCCCTCCATACTTTCTTTATCTGTGTGAGCAACGCACGCAAATCCTTGCTCTTATTATAAATAAGCGCGGTATGAAAGTCAAGGGCGCGGTATGAAAACACGGCTTTGCGCCGAATACTGAAAAATCGTAAAATCCCGCCTTGACTTTTGTCTGCCTCATGGTATACTGGGAAAAATATCATAACGGCGGCACGGCAACCGCGGATATCCTTTTGCGGGTATTATTGCCGTATTCATGCTTTCGGAGGGAACAGGAATGACCATCGAAGAACGCGCGGAGCTCGGTGCGGAGCTCAAGAAAAAATGCAACTGCTGCCAGGCAGTGCTGCTTGCTCTGGCTGACCAGACAGGGCTGAGCGAGGAACAGCTCATGAAGCTCGGCTCCGGCTTCGGCTCCGGCATGGGCAATATGGAGGGAACCTGCGGGGCTCTCGTCGGCGCGGGAATGGCAGCCGGCTTTAAGCTCGGGCAGAAGAGCGCCACGCCCTGGACGCGGCAGATCTCCGAGAACTTCTGTGATCGCTGCGGCGCGGTCCTCTGCAAGGATCTCAAGGGCCGGGACACGGGCAAGTTTCTGTGCGCCTGCGACGAGTGCGTGCGCAATGCCGTGCGCGCCTACGGGCAGATCGTCGGCGCAGACTGATCCGGATGAAGAAATGAAATTCTGAATATAGAAAGGAAACTGCTATGGCTAAGATTATCAACGAGCCCTGCCACACTTTTAATGAGTACCTGCTGATCCCCGGCTACACGCCCATCACCTGCCGCTCGGAAAAGGTCTCCCTGAAGACGCCGCTGGTGAAGTTCACAAAGGGTGAGCAGTCTGCCATCACCATGAACATCCCCATGGTTTCCGCCATCATGCAGTCCGTC
>CADCQE010000315.1 GCA_902803505.1 uncultured Lachnospiraceae bacterium
CAGCGGGTTCGCTTATTGGAGCCATGATATCGGCGGCTTCGAGGACGACGGTTCCGCGGACCTGTATAAGAGATGGGTTGCGTTCGGACTGCTTTCCTCGCACAGCCGTCTGCACGGATCCGGCTCTTACCGCGTCCCGTGGAACTATGACGAGGAGGCGTGCGATGTTGTCCGCTTCTTTGTCAGGCTGAAGCTGCACCTGATGCCTTATCTGAAAGAGCTGGAGGCTGAAGCGCACGAAACCGGAATTCCGATGATGCGCCCGATGCATATGGAGTTCCCAAAAGATCCTGCCTGTGAGTACCTGGACCGCCAGTACATGCTCGGAAGCCGGATTCTGGTCGCGCCGGTATTCTCCCCGGATGGCCGGCAGAGCTTTTACCTTCCTGAAGGAGCCTGGCAGCACCTGCTTAGTGGTGAGAAGGCGGCAGGCGGGCGCTGGCTGGAGGGCGTCTATGACTATTTCTCTCTTCCTCTGTACGTGCGTGAGGGAGATCCGCTCTTGGACACAGTTTCCGTTCCCGGAAAGGCAGGCTCCTTAGGCTGAAATACTGGTCCCTCCCCCTACAGCCTCAGACATAAGCAGCTTTCGCTGCGACATACTTGCGAAGCACGGATGGTCTGTGGCCTGTAGAGGGAGGGGCCGTGAATTGTAACCTTTATGCGGAGCGAGAGTTTGACATTCTGGAACAATTCATTGACGGCAGCAGAAAAAACGAGTATAGCTGTATTGTTGCTTATCCGCGCAGGAAGCATTGAACAGGAAATGCAATTTCAGCACAATATTTGATTTTGGAGACATTTATGGATATTACGAACAAGAGAAGCCAGGAGAACAAATTCCAGCTTAAGGCGGAAGAGATCGACCGGATCATAGAGGAACTCTCAGAATTATTATCGGATGAACCGATTGACCGGAAGGATGCGCTGCGTCTCAGATTTATTTTGGAAGAGACATTGTTAAACTATATGGAGTGCTGTCCGAAAGGCTCAATTGCATCCCTGCGCTTTTCTCGTTCCTTTGGAACGTTCAGAGTCTCCCTGAAGGTTGAAGGAGACAGTATGGATCCGTTCCTGGAGAAGGATCCAAGCGTCACTTCGGTTATGGGGTCTTTGCTCGCCAGTTCCGATTCGCTGAACCGCTCCTGGAAGTACCGGGGCGGTGCCAATCTGGTGACCTTTACCCTGACGAAGAAGCAGAAGATGAGCCAGATCGTCACGATCCTGCTCGGAGTTCTGTTCGGGGTGGCAGCCGGTTTACTGATCCAGGCACTGATTCCGAACCTGGCCGGGGATATCGCAACAAGGATCATCATGCCGATTACGAATGCCTTCGTCGGCCTTCTCTGTGTCATGGCGACCATCATGTGTTTTGCGGCGATTGTCCTTGGGATCGTAAGGCTCGGAGACATCTCGACTTTCAGCACAGTAGGCAAGAAAATGATACGGAGCTTCCTCCTTGTGGCCTTTTTTCTGACTCTGGCCTGCACCATATGTATGGTGCCCGGAATAAGCTTTGGGCATTCGTCAAAGATGGCAATTGATTTCTTTGACTTCTTCGATATCCTGATCAGCTTTGTTCCGAGCAACATCCTGTCACCGATACTGGAATTCAATTCTGTCCACATCATCATCATCGGCATCATGTTCGGCGTGGCCATGCTGCATATGGGGCAGAAGGCGGATAAACTGACGGAGATTTTTGACGAAGCCAATATTGTGGCCATCCTCTCAAATTCTTATCTGAACCGCTTTATTCCCGTTTATGTCGGGTTGATGATCTGCGGACAGATCCTGACCGGATCCGTTTCGGTTTTCTCCGGTTTTCTGAAGCTGCTTTTGATGGTGGTCATTGCCGGTTTTGTAACGCTCCTGATCTATACCGCTGTGATCTGTATCCGGCTCAAGGTCAATGTGCGGACCTACGTCAAAAAGATGCTGCCGTCCTTTCTTATTTCCCTGTCGAGCGCGAATGTCGGTGCAGCCTTCACGACCACTATTGATACGCTGATCGGATCACTCGGCGTGGATTCGGATTATGCGCCTCTGGCCTACAACCTCGGGAGCATCCTTTTCCGGCCGGGTTACTGTATCGTCTTTATTGCCAGCAGCCTTTTTACGGCAAGGATGTATGGTATTGAGGTCACATGGTCTTGGGTAGCGGCAGCATTTTTGCTCTCTTTCATCCTATCGGTGGCTACACCCCCGGTGCTTGGGGGAACCACGGTCTGCTTCTCGATTCTTTTTTCCCAGCTGGGACTGAAGTCCGATGCGCTGGCCATGATCATCTCGGTCAATGCGTTCTTCGAGTTTTTGACGGTTGCTGTCAACAATTACAGTCTGCAGAGCCAGATCGTCCTGAATGCGAATTCCATAGGGCAGCTGGATACGGACAGGCTCAGGAATTAGGAAAGGCTTTGGGCGGCCGCAATTCGTGTCCGGTGAACAAGATCCACTCAGCCAAGGTTCAGGAGACTGTCTTCGAGGGAGAAATGCTTTACAAAGCCTTAAGAAGCAGGAGAGAAGTCTGTGAATCAGAGAGGAAAATGAGAAGGTAAAAGATGAGTGGCAATACAGGTGAGAAGAAAGCAAATTACGGTCCGATCCTGATTATCCTTGCCGGCTGTTTTTGGGGGAGTATGGGGATCTTTGTCCGAAGGCTTGGTCTCTATGGGTTTGATTCTGTTCAGATCGTGACGATTCGGCTCACTCTGGCTGCTCTTGTGTTCTGCATTATACTGCTCATCAAGGATCCTTCAGGCTACCGCATTTCTCCCCGTGATATCCCGCTGTTTTTCGGACTGGGAGTGGGAAGCGTTCTTTTCTTTGCAGTCTGTTACTTTACAGCAATCACAATGATGCCTCTTTCTGCGGCAGCAATTCTTCTCTATACATCGCCGATCTGGATCATGCTGATGTCGGTATTGTTTTTTCATGAAAAACTGACCACAAGGAAACTGCTTGCGCTGCTTCTTGCTTTTGCCGGCTGTGTTATGGTTTCCGGGATCTCCGGAGAGGGGATGACCTGGACGGGTTTTTTCATAGGCCTTGGATCCGGTATCGGGTATGGTCTTTACAGCATTCTGGGCACGGTTGCGCTTCGCCGGTATACACCTTATACTGTTACAGCGTACACATTCCTGTTTGCGGCATGCGGTTCTATTGCGGTCTGTCATCCGCAGGATATGATCTCGAAGTTTGCCGCCGCCGGGAATCTGACCAATCTGATCGTTTTATGCATTCTGACCGCATTGCTTACAGCCGTGATCCCCTTTCTGGCCTATACACTTGGTCTTCACACAGTAGAAGCCAGCAGGGCCGGGATCCTTGCCACAATCGAGCCGATGGTCGCAACAGTGATCGGTATCGTGGTCTTTTCAGAACCGCTGACCGTTCTGTCCGGACTGGGGATCATCCTGATTCTTTCTGCCGTGATCCTTTTGAACCGGAAGGCGCAAGGCGGACATGATAATGAGCAGGAGGATTGAAGAAATCTGTATGAATACATTAACGAATGAAGAAATACAGATGCTTACAGCATTAAGGCATGATCTGCACAGCCATCCCGAACTATCCGGGGAGGAGTACCGGACAAGCAGAAAGATTCGTGAGTTCCTGTCTGCGCTTCCGGGATGCCGGATTCTTGATTTGCCGGTGAAAACCGGAGTGCTTGCTCAGATTCAGGGGTCTGATGACGAAGTCATGCTGAGAGCGGATATTGACGCGCTTCCGCAGACAGAGTGTGTGGATATTCCATGGAAATCATCCGTGCCCGGTGTAATGCATGCC
>CADCQE010000316.1 GCA_902803505.1 uncultured Lachnospiraceae bacterium
CGTAGGCGATGAGGCCAAGGCCATGGCGGCAGAGCTGAAGCCCGGTGAAATAATGCTTCTGGAAAATACCCGCTTCTGCAAGGAAGAGGAGAAGAACGACCCGGAATTTGCAAAGGAGCTGGCGTCAATGGCGGACATCTATGTGTCTGACGCGTTCGGCACCGTGCATCGCGCCCATGCGTCTACCGAGGGAGTTTCTCATTATCTTCCTGCGGTATGCGGTTTTCTTGTGCAAAAAGAGATCAGCGTGATGGGCGCCGCCCTTGAAGATCCCAAGAGGCCGCTCACCGCGGTGCTCGGCGGCAAGAAGGTCTCCGACAAGATTGGTGTTATCACAAACCTCACCGATAAAGCTGACACTATCATCATAGGCGGCGGTATGGCCTATACATTCCTCAAGGCCTGCGGCCACGAGGTGGGCGGTTCTCTGCTGGAGGAGGACAAGATAGAGCTCGCCGGAGAGATCATTCACAGGGCCGAGGAGAAGGGTGTAAAGCTCCTCCTGCCGGTCGATACGGTCATTGCGGATAACTTTGCCGAGGACTGCCAGAGCAAGGTGGTTGCCATAGACGATATCCCCTCCGACTGGATGGGCCTTGACATCGGTCCCAAGACTATAGAACTGTTCACCGAGGAGATAAAGAAGGCCGGCACCGTGGTCTGGAACGGACCCATGGGTGTTTTTGAGTTTGAAAAATTCGCCATAGGCACTCAGGCGGTGGCAAAAGCGGTTGCGGAGTCCGGAGCAGTCTCCATTGTAGGAGGCGGAGACTCCGCGGCTGCAGTTGAGAAGCTGGGATACGCGTCAAAAATGACTCACATCTCCACAGGCGGCGGCGCGTCGCTTGAATTCCTTGAAGGGCGTGAGCTTCCGGGAGTCGCCTGTCTGCTTGACAAATAAAGCAAGGTGTGAGGGAAAAGTAATGAACAGAAAATACCGCAAAACAGTTATAGCGGCCAACTGGAAAATGAATACACTGCCGAGCCAGGTTAAGCCCTTTGTCGACAGCCTGAAACAGATCACACCGCGCCCGAAGTGGTGCGAGGTGATACTCTGCGTCCCGTTTACACATATAACGGCCGCGGTGAAGGCCTGCAGAGAAAGCCGCTTTTCCGTTGCCGCGCAGAATGTGAGCGAATTTAAGAAGGGCGCATATACAGGTGAGGTCTCCGCCGCCATGCTGAGAGACCTGGGTGTTCGCTACTGCATTATCGGCCATTCGGAGCGCAGGCAGTACCACAACGAGGACGATATGCTTGTGAACAAGAAGGTCCTTGCCGCGATGGACGCGGGCATCAATCCCATAATATGCGTGGGGGAGACCCTTGAGCAGAGAGAAAAGGACCTGACTCTCGAGCATGTGACCCTGCAGGTCAAGACAGCGCTGGCGGGGGTCCCCGCGGAAAAGATGCGCCGGGTAGTCATGGCGTATGAGCCCCTTTGGGCGATAGGAACCGGCGTCAACGCAACTCCCGAGCAGGCAAACGAGGTTTGCAATACCATCCGGGCCATTATTCGCGGCCTTTACGGCGCCAGGATCGCCAGAGCTGTGCCCATTCAGTACGGCGGTTCCGTAAATGAGGGAAATGCCGAGTCGCTTTTTGCTCAGCCCGACGTGGACGGCGGCCTTGTGGGCGGAGCGTCCCTTGACCCGGAAAAATTCGCGGCAATTATCAACGCAGCAAACCAGGAGTAATTATGAAAGTTCCAACAGCTCTTATTATAATGGACGGGTACGGTCTCGCGCCGGACAGCGATGCAAATGCCATAAGCCGGGCGAACACCCCGGTGCTCGATAATCTCTACGCCACCTGTCCGTTTACCAGGCTTAAGGCATCCGGCGAGGACGTGGGCCTGCCCGCGGGACAAATCGGAAACAGCGAGGTAGGTCACACAAACATCGGCGCCGGAAGAGTAGTATTTCAGGAGCTGCCGCTGATAAGCCAGGAGATAGCCAATGGCAAATTCTTTGAGAATAAAGCTCTCTGCGGCGCGGCGGACAACGCCAAACAAAAGGGAACTGCCCTTCACCTGCTGGGGCTTCTGTCCGACGGAGGAGTGCACAGTCACATCACCCATCTCTATGGGCTGATGGAGCTGGCCAAGCGGCACGGAGTGGAAAAGGTATACATCCACTGCTTCATGGATGGCCGTGACACGCCCCCGGACTCCGGCAAGGGCTATATCAAGGACCTCATGGACAAGATCGAAGAGATCGGCGTCGGCGAGATCGCCACAGTCTCCGGCCGCTATTACGCGATGGACCGCGTCAACCGCTGGGAGAGAGTCGTCATCGTATACAACGCCCTGACAAAGGGCGAGGGCGACAAGGCGGCCGACCCGCTCAGCGGCATGCAGGCCTCCTACGACAAGGGAGTTGTAGATGAATTCGTAGTACCGTTTGTAGTACAAAAAGATGGCAAGCCGGTGGCCACCATCAAGGAGAACGACTCCATCATCTTCTTCAACTTCCGCCCCGACCGGGCCAGAGAGATCACCCGCTGCTTCTGCGACGACGAGTTCGACCACTTCGACCGCGGCCCCAGGATCAAGACCTGCTACGTCTGCTTCACAGACTACGACGTCACGATCCAGAACAAGCTCGTGGCCTTCAAGAAGCAGGAGCTGAACAATGTCTTCGGAAAATGGCTCGCCGATAACGGCATGACCCAGCTGCGCACCGCAGAGACCGAGAAGTACGCCCACGTCACATTCTTCTTCAACGGCGGCGTGGAAGAGCCCTTCCCGGGCGAGGACCGTCTCCTCGTCCCCTCACCGAAGGTAGCGACTTATGACCTGCAGCCCGAGATGAGCGCCCCGAAGGTCTGTGACGGCCTTGTAGACGCCATCAAGAGCGGCAAATACGATGTCATCATCATTAACTTTGCAAATGGCGACATGGTCGGCCACACAGGCGTGGAATCCGCTGCGATCAAGGCCGTGGAGTGCGTCGACGAGTGCGTCGGGAGAGCCGTAGAAGCAATCAAGGAGAACGGCGGCCTCCTCTTCATCTGCGCGGACCACGGCAACTGCGACATGATGGTGGATCCCGAGACAGGAGAGCCCTTCACGGCCCACACCACCAATCCTGTTCCCTTCATCCTTGTCAATGCGGACCCGAAATACGGCCTCGCCGAGGGCGGACGCCTCTGCGACATCGTTCCTACGATGATCGAACTCATGGGGAAAGAACAGCCCAAGGAGATGACGGGCAAGTCCCTCCTGATCGAGAAGAAGTAAACCACTACATCTTGTAATACATGAGACCGGAACCGCAAGGCTCCGGTCTTTTTTTACATAGAAAACGCCGATTTTTTGGAGAAAGTGCAGATTGTGTATTGTAATACACATGGTTATACTATGCATATGCGCCGAAAATGCAGGCATTTCTATGCTTTGCGTGGAGGGCGAACCGTTAGTGGGAATCACAGATAGGGAGGAAAGCCAGATGGTAATCAGAAGACAGATACCACAGCCGCAGGCGGAACCGAAGCCGGCAGTCGTAGTTGACATTGATAAGGAAGCCCCCAAGATGACTGCGGAGCAGTACGAAGAATTCGCGGCGATCGCAGAGCAGAAGAGAGAGGAGCGCAAGAAACAGGTCCTCACCCTGCGCGTCTCGCCTACCACGATGAATAAGGCCAAGGCCCTCGGCAAGGGCTACACCGGAATCCTGAGCCGCCTCCTTGAACTGGCCCTGGATGATCCGGACATGGTCAGAAAATGCCTGTAATCCTTCATTTTTTTCACTTGAATCTGCCAATCGCCTGTGTTATACTCTCATTTGGCGTCTTTATAGAGGTGAAGATGCGATCTGTTTTGGAGGAGTAGTATCATGGGTGTTTTGAAAATCATACTGACGATCGTGTATATCCTTGTGTGCGTTGCACTTTCCGTAATTGTCCTGATGCAGGAAGGCAAGAGCGCGGGACTCGGAGCGATTGCCGGTGCGGCGGACACGTACTGGGGCCAGAATAAGGGCAGATCGATGGAAGGCGGTCTCGTAAAGATTACGAAGATATTGGCTGTGGCCTTCTTCGTCTTATCGCTTGTCCTTTCGATGGGCTTCTGGAAATGAGTGACAGCCTCCGCTTATCATAAGCGGAGGTTTTTCCTTTTCCGGGCTGCACATTAGCTGCAGCCTGCGTGAATGGAGGAGCATGAAGGAATCAATCAAAGTTATTGCCGCCAACAAGAAGGCATATCACGACTATTTTATATTGGAGACATACGAGGCGGGAATTGAGCTCTTCGGCACTGAGGTCAAGTCCATCCGCATGGGCCGCTGTTCCATCAAGGAGGCCTATGTGGAGATCCACGAGGGAGAGGCCTTTGTGGACGGCATGCATATCTCTCCCTACGAGAAGGGAAATCTCTTCAATCGCGATCCGCTCCGCAAGAAGCGGCTGCTGATGCACCGCGTGGAGATCCGCAAGCTTGGACAGAAGATCAAGGAGAAGGGCTTTACCCTTGTGCCCCTCAAGGTCTACCTGAAGGGAAGTCTCGTGAAGGTGGAAATCGGATTGGCAAAAGGTAAGAAGCTATACGACAAACGGGAAGATATCTCAAAGAAAGACATGCGGCGGGAGGCTGAGCGTGATTTTAAGATCCGGAATATCTAGAGCGGTTCTGGCATCGGCGGTGTGTTTTTTGCTTACAGCAGCGCCGGCAGTTCCCTGCCTCGGAGAGTCCGCTGTACCGGAAGCTGCCGCATCATCGTCATCTTCCGAAGCGGGCGAGTCCATTGCATCATCGGCATCTTCTGAAGCGGGCGAGTCCATTGCATCATCGGCATCTTCTGAAGCAGGCGAGTCCATTACATCATCGGCATCTTCTGAAGCAGGCGAGTCCATTGCATCATCGGTATCTTCCGAAGGGGAAGCTGCCGCATCAACGGATGCAGCGGGCAGCAAGGAGAATGCGGCTGCTCAGCAGCACGTGCGGGGCATCCGGAACTTCAGCATAATCGAGGGGATGATACCCGATCCTATGGTCGGCGTCACTTGGGACGACACCGTTGGAACGGTTCTCTGCGACACGACGAAGATCGACTGGTCGAAGCTCGGCACACAGGAGCTGACCTACACGATCGCGGACATGGACCAGACGATCCACTACGAGACCATCGAAGTGACGATCTATGAGAACCTGGAGTATTACCTCTACGGAATGGAGGGAGAGAAGAAGATCACAGTGAACTCCTCCTTCGATCCGATGGAAGGAATTTCCTACGGAGACAAGATCGCCTCCGTCACGGCGGACACAAGCGCACTGGATCTGACAAAGCAAGGGGAGTATCCGGTCTCTTACGAATTGAAGGATCAGAGCGGCCGCTCACAGATCGCCGTAAGGAGAGTCCGCGTCGCTGCAGAAGGCGCAGACGGCTGGGACAACTCCGACAACCCCGGCAACTACTCGACCGTCATCGACCTGGGCGTGTGGCGTCTCACGGCATACATGGACACTCCGGAAGACCAGGGGCCCTATGTCGGACAGACCGCAAGCGGAGCACCCCTGGTGCCGGGACGGACCGTGGCAGTCTCCGCGGCGACCTGCGACAGACTGAACCTTCACTTCGGGGACAAGCTCCTGATCGACGGCCACGTCTACACGCTGGAGGACCACGGCGGCTATGCGATGAACAATCAGGACTGGGCCGACATCTTTGTGGACAATCCCATCGATGAGTTCTCAGAGCGCTTCAATCATTACACAGAAGTCTATCTCCTGAGGTAAGAATACAATAGATCCAGAGGGGAGCAATATGAATAAGAATCAGAAGGATAAGCAGAACATTAAAGACAAGAAGGGCAAGGCGGAACAGAAGGAAAGAAACGAACAGAAGGATACGGCGCAGGACGCGGGGGCAGTGCAGGAGAAACATGAAGAACAAAAGGAGAACGAGGTACAGGCGAAAGAGCCCTGGACCCCAAAACGAGTGTTCCTAGAGATCCTGCCCTATCTGGGCGTCATCGCAGCAGCCCTGTTCCTCAACACCTTTATCATCATCAACGCCCGGATCCCGTCTGCGTCCATGGAGACCACCGTCATGACCGGAGAGCATGTCTTCGGCAACCGCCTCGCCTATACGAACGCAGATCCGGAGCGCTACCAGATCATCATCTTCCATTTTCCGGATGATGAGAAGCGGCTCTTTATCAAGCGCATCATCGGCCTCCCGGGGGACACAATCGAGCTCAAGAACGGCCAGGTGTACATCAACGGGGTGAATGATATGGAAAATGAACCCTTCGTGAGTTCCGACCTGGGAGACAATTACGGGCCCTATACGGTTCCCGAGGACTGTTACTTCGTGATGGGAGATAACCGGGGGCACAGCAACGATTCCCGCTTCTGGAAGAACACCTGCGTCAAGCGCTCACAGATCGTCGGCAGGGCCGGGTTCCGATACTGGCCGCTGAATAAGATGGGCTTTATAAACAAATATGCAGACAATTAGGACCATACACCAATGATTTGATTAAGTATTACATAGGGAGAATACCCACCGTGAGACATCCTTGTTACCAGAGCGAGGATGTCTCATTTTCTTTTGTGCAAAAGTACCAATGGAAAAAGACAACCCGCTACGTATAGTAATGTAAACAGACAGCGGGACTTTAATGTGGTCACGTACTAAAGAAAGACAGCTTTTGTGTGACTTTTTTGTTACCGCAGCGGTAACAAACGAAAACGCTTTCGAGATTTTTTTCGGATATATTATTACCATTTACTCTTATCCTTTGTGCAAGATAACAGTACATATAGAAGGGTACGGCCCGTGTGACCGGCTTGTGATTTGGAGAAAATTCTCAGAAAGTGCGAAAAATCCAGTGCCGGTAAGGGTTTCTTCCGGCAGGATGTGACCAGGATGTGACTTTCTGAAAAACATTCGGGGTCAATTTTCACAAATATACACTATTTTGGCGCAATTACTGACAAAATCCTCAAAATCTTGTATTCTAAGAATGGTGGATAAGTGTGACCAGCGATGTTTTTTACCCATTTTCAGCGTACGGATCCGCCTAAGACTGAATAAGAGAGGTAATGAGGCGCATGACTTCAAAAGACTTGAAGAAGTTGTCGCGAAAGGAATTGATCGAGCTGTTTCTGGCTCAGACTCGCGAGCTTGAATCCATGAAGGAGAGTTTAACCTCAGAACTGGAGCAGACAAGATCTCATCTGACCCACGAGCTTGAGCTCACGAAGAAGGAGCTGGAAGTTGCGGAGCAGATGGTTGCCCAGATGAAAGCGGAGAGGAAGCTCTATCAGGCGAATCCCGCCTGGATGAAGGAGACCGGAGACGAGAGCGTCGACGAGATGGCCTACTGGGAACAGCGGGATGCGGCAGGACAGACGGAAGCGGGCACCGGCGGCAGCGGCCCGGCGACAGATGCAGGTCCGGGCGGACAGGAGTCAGACGGAACTGGGAACAATGATAATCAGAACACACAGGAGAGTGAAGGATCAAAATGGGAGGAAGAACTGCCTCAAGCTCATATGACGAGCACGGGAATAAGGAATTCCCATCAGTAGAGCTGCTTGAAGAGGAGCTCGCGAGACTGGACTACAAGCAGAGATTCCGCTCGGTTCTGCTGAGCACAA
>CADCQE010000317.1 GCA_902803505.1 uncultured Lachnospiraceae bacterium
TAACCTTAGTAATTGCCGAAGGCAATTGCTTAGATTAACTGCATATAGGGAAAACGAAAGGTTCTGCGCAGCAGATCATTTCGTTAAGGACTATAGAAGGAGAGATACTATGGCTGAGAATTGTAATCATGACTGCAGTTCCTGCGGTGAGAACTGCGCAGAGCGGGATCCAAAGAGTTTTCTGGAGGATCCGCATCCCAAAACACACATCCGTAAGGTGATCGGCGTCGTAAGCGGAAAGGGCGGTGTCGGCAAATCACTCGTGACATCCCTTCTGGCTTCTGCCGCCGCAAAGAGCGGGAAGCAGGCGGGGATCCTGGATGCAGACATCACGGGACCGTCGATCCCGCGCATGTTCGGTCTCGACGGCGTACAGGCTCTCGCCTCGGAAGAAGGCCTGCTTCCGACTCAGACCGCAAATGGCCTTCCGGTTATGTCCATCAACCTGCTTCTTCCCAATACGGAGGATCCCGTGATCTGGAGAGGCCCGGTCATCGCCGGCGCGGTCAAGCAGTTCTGGACAGACGTGATCTGGGGAGACCTGGACGTCCTCTTTGTGGACATGCCTCCGGGCACGGGCGACGTGCCTCTGACTGTCTTCCAGTCCCTGCCCTTGGACGGCATCGTCATCGTGACCTCTCCCCAGGAGCTGGTCTCTATGATTGTCGGCAAGGCCGTCCGCATGGCTGAGCTTATGAACATCCCGGTTCTCGGGCTCGTTGAGAATATGAGCTATGTCAGCTGCCCGGACTGCGGGAAGAAGATCTATCTCTTCGGCGAGAGCGGTACTGCCTCCGTTGCTGCCAAATACGGCATCCGCAATACGGCATCCCTGCCAGTTGTCCCTGAGCTCGCCGCGCTCTGCGACCAGGGAAGAGTCTATGATGCCTCCGAAGCTGTATTTGAAGAGATCTCCGGCCTGCTGGAGAAGATTCTCGGCTGACCCGCTCACAATTTTGTTATTGCATTTTTTCCCCAATCGTGTATAATAGTTCGAGTGCAGGCCGATGTGGCTCAGTTGGTAGAGCAACGCATTCGTAATGCGTAAGTCGCCGGTTCGAGTCCGGCCATCGGCTGATACCGGGAATCCAATATGTGAAAGGATTTCCGGTATTTTTTATGCTCTGAGATTGGATCAAGCCCCCTAAGGGGCTTTTTTCCTGTCTTTGCGAAATCCCCATCAACGGATATTGAAAATGCGATAAGGCAATGATATCATGCGATTAGTGGATGGATTACGTAGTGGATGAAGAACCCGCAAGGTTGCAGTGTTTTTGCCTGTACTGCACTAGCGGGCGCAATCGCATGTGGGATTTCAAGGAGGAGCTTTATGAGATCAGGAACGAGTTCTGTGAATGGATTACATCTGCTGATTCTGCTTTTCGCGGTGATCCTTTCGGTGCCTGTGAAGGCGGCTGACTTTCGCCCCGGCAGCGGACAGATAGAGAAATGCGGTAACAGTGATTTGAATCGGGCAGCGTGTGACAGCCGGGAGGGAACACACTATACTGCTTTTGACAGAACGGACTTCCCTCTGCTGAAAAATCTGAGCCTTAAGCAAAGACAATTCGGGAAAGCGGTGATGGACGCCATTGAGCACGGCAGCAGGGACCGCGTCAGTATCGGAAGCTGGATGCTCAGCGCGAAAGAGCAGGAGGAAGTGGAGAACGCGATTCTTTCCGGCTGGTATCCTTTTACCGGATGCGTGTTCTTCTATACAGAAGAAGGGCTGCCCTATACCGCAGACGCTCCCCGGGAATTCTTTGTGGATGTCAAAGCAAGCAGAGAGAGCCTTGCGGAATCTGAGAGATATATCCAGTTATGTAAGAAGCGGATCAAGGTGAAGCTGACAAAAAAGACGTCAGACAGGAAGAAGGTGAATGCCATTCTCAAAGCGCTCTGTAAGCATATGACTTACAGCGGAAAATACCGTTCCATAAAGAACTGCATCACACTGGGGAAGGGCGTGTGCGGAGACTATGCGGAGATTTTCAGGGCACTGTGCTGGGTAAATGGTATCGAATGCCGCTATATCGGCGGGGCCGCACTTGGAGACAGGGGTTGGGAGGAGCACGCCTGGAATCAGGTCCGGGTCGGAGGAAAATGGTATTATGTGGACGTGACCTGGATGGATTCTGCGCTGAGTGAGGGAGAGAAGCTGAGCTCCATAAAATACTATCTGTCGAGAAGACTTTGGAACGACCACAGATCGTGACATCACTTAAAGTGTCGTTACGATTCACGGCCCCTCCCGCTGCAGATTGGCCGTGAACAGTAACAAAGTGTCACGATATTTTTCCATGAAAGACTATTCGCGTGAAGAATAAAATGATACAATAAATTGTTTTATTTGTGAAAAGCACTCGATCAGGAAGCAAAGCCTGAGGGAACTAAAGAGAAAAGAAACCGGAAAGGGAAAGAGAGTGAATCTTGCTGCAGAACGGACGAAATATATCACAGCCGTTGTTCTCTACGGGACGATCGGTCTGTTCCTGCGATATATCCGTCTTCCGAGTGAAATTGTGGCAATGTGCCGTGGAATCCTTGGATCCGGTTTTATTCTTTTGTTCCTGAGAGCCAGACACCAGAGCATTGATAGAAATGCTGTCCTCAGGAACCGGAAGTGGCTTATCATTGGCGGCATCTGTCTGGGACTGAACTGGATATTTCTGTTTGCTGCATATATGCAGACAACAGTAGCAGTGGCAAGTCTCTGTAACTACATGGCGCCAATGATTGTCATTCTGATCGCCCCGCTTGTTCTTAGCGAGCGGCTGGATAAAAGAAAGATGCCCTGTGTGTTCGCAGCTTTTATCGGGATCATCCTTGTCTCAGGGGTATGGAACGGGTCTGCCGGGAATCTCTCCGGTGTGATACTGGGACTGGCAGCAGCGGCATGCTTTGTAATCATTGTGATCTGCAACCGGAAGCTTCAGGGAATCAAAGCGCTGGATCGCTCCGTCATCCAGTTGGCAATTTCAGCCCTGACGATTTTTCCCTATGTCCTGATCAGAAACTTCGGGACAGCGTTGGAATGGGATGCGAAATCCATATTGATGATCCTCATGCTTGGTTTGCTTCACACCGGAGCTGCTTACTGTATGTATTTCAGCGGAATGGGAAGTCTTCCGGTTCAGACAGTAGCCATTCTCGGGTATTTGGAGCCGGCCGTTTCTGTTCTCTGCTCGGCCTTCTTTCTTCATGAGGCAATGGGAATCACCGGATGGATCGGTGCGCTTCTCATTATCGGGGCCGCAGTGGTCAGCGAGAGCCTGGGAGAAAGAACTCACAAGAAATCATGAGCAGGAAAAACAGGATGACAGATACAAAGAAAAGCGGGAAGAAGAAAAAATACGGAAGTGTCAGCGCCCAGGTTCTTGGCGTGTACTGGTGTGTGCTGATCCTGATCTTTGGAATCAATGGTTTTGTGATGTACCGTTATATGATACGTCAGAAAACACAATATTTCCTGCAGTCTGCTCAGCAAACCGCGGAAGAAGTTGCGGAATATGTTGAAGAATTCCTGCCCGGAAAATGGCTTCTGGATTACTGGGATAAGAATCCGGAAGCCCTGCAGCGGGTACAGGAGTCAGATCTGGAAGAATATCGCGATGCATACGATTCTCTTGATCGAAAGTATACGGACGAATGGGGCTATTATGACGTGACCCAATCAGAATTTGATGCTCTGCCTCCGATTGAGCAGGAAGCTCTGTCGAAATATTTTTACGAAGATATCGAGCTATATTCCGCGTACATCCGTGAGGAACTCTCGGATGCAGTCGAAGGACCGATCATAATAGGGAGCAGGTCGGGGAAACCTCCGAAAATCTATTACTGCGGTTCAAAAGATTATCATTTTATTACGAACCAGAGTCTGGATATCCCGGAGCTTCAGTTGGATAACATCCGGAGTAATTCGCTGCATAATACGAAAGATGTCAACCGGAATTTGTCTACAATAGCACTCAAGGCCGAAACGGACAGCGGAGAGGCAAAACTGGACGTCATTTCATGCAGAATCAACACAGGCAATGATGACCTTGCAGCGTTTGTGCTCATAGGAGTGGACATGCCTTATCTGAGAAAGCAGAGCGCCGGCAGCATCCTTCGCATGGTCGCAATCGATCTTTTGATTTCCACACTGCTGGGATTTGTACTCATGCAGATTCTGTACCGCCTGATCCTCAAGCCCGTGACCAGAATCCAGAAAGGGCTGAGGGACTATGTGGAAAGCGGAGATACCAGTCAGGTAGTGAAGACCATGGATTCTGTCCGGGCCGAAAATGAGATCGGATACCTGGCCAAAGATATCGGGAACATGGTTCAGGAGATGGAAGCGCATGTGAGAGCCAGACAGCAGTTTGAGGACGAGCAGAAGAAAATGGCGGAAGAGCTGGAGCATGCAGCCAGAATTCAGAAGGGCATGCTGCCAAAGGTCTTTCCTGACCGCTCAAAGGATCCAAGAGTGGAGTTGTATGCTTCCATGACACCTGCCAAGGAAGTGGGCGGCGATCTGTATGACTTTTTCATGGTCGATCAGGATCATCTTGCCCTTGTGGTCGCGGACGTATCCGGGAAAGGCATCCCGGCAGCGCTCTTCATGATGGAAGCGAAGACCCTGCTCAGAGACACAACACACCCCGGCATTCCGGTAGATAAAATCATCGAACAAGTGAACCACCGGCTGTATGCGTTTAATGAAGCTCATCAGTTTATCACGACCTGGATGATGATCGTGAACCTTACTTCCGGGAGAGCGATGGAGGTCAATGCCGGCCATACCAGGCCCGCTTTTTGCCGCTGCCAGGGGAGCTATGCGCTGGTGATGGAGAATCACGATCTTGCCCTCGCTGTCAGGGACCAGATCAGCTTCACAGTAAATCGCTGGCAGCTGAATGCCGGAGACCGGATCTTTGTATATACGGATGGGATCAGTGAAGCGGAGAACGGCTCAAAAGAACTGTTTGGGACGGACCGTATGCTGGCCGTCCTGAATGAGACGCGCATGTCTTCCCAGAGAGAAACAATTGCTTACGTCTCGGACAGCGTGCACAAATTTGCGGGAGAGACACCGCAGGCAGATGACATCACTATGCTTGGAATAACCTTTTATGGGAACAGCTGAGAAAGTCAGAACCGCCCCTGCGGATTGCCCGAAGCATGATTCATATTCTCTTTAAGGACTATAGATACCATAAGAGAACATCTGTGTTATACTATGAATATACTAGTTAATCTTAGTAATTGCCGAAAGCAATTGCTTGGATTAACTGCATATAGGGAAAAGCGAAAGCTTCTGCGCAGCAGATCATTTCGTTAACGGCTATAATACTGTTCGCGATCAAGTGTCATTGAAGGCAGTGTATTCTCACTTGTTTCGAACATCGATAAGGGAGCGGACATTTAAGCAGATATGGAAGCATACAGCACGTTTTTCGTAACTGCCAGGGACGGCAGACAGATTGAGATGGCCGTAGTGGATGAATTTGACTATGGAAAAAAGCACTATGTGGTCAGCTCTGTTGTAGAAGATGACACGATTCTTGATGAGGGACAGTTCATCTATCGATGCAGAATCAAGGATGACGGGTTTGAGATCGACCCGATTACAAGCAAGACAGAGTATGCGGAATTGACAAAGGCATACCTGGAGATGGAGTCGGGAATTACAGAGGTGTTACACGATGAAAAGATATAAATACTCGGATGAAGCAAGGACTGCATTGGAGGGGCTCCTGCAGCCTCTTGCTGTTTACCAGCTGATCGACGGCAGGATTGTCACCCTTGTTGTGTCAGACGGCTTCTGCCGCCTGTTCGGTTATACAGACCGGAACGAGGCTGTATACGATATGGATCATGACATGTATAAGGATACGCATCCGGACGACAGGGATAGGATCAGCAAAGCTGCCTGGCATTTCGCAAAAAGTAACGAGGATTACGACGTAATATACCGCACGAAGGCCGGCGTGGACTCTGATTACCAGGTGATTCATGCCCATGGCCAGCATGTCTTTACAGAATCGGGAATCCGTATTGCCCATATCTGGTATATGGATGAAGGCCGCTACATAGAAGGCGATGAGAATACAGGCTCAAAGATGAACCGCGAGCTGAACAGCATCCTGCACCAGGAGAGCATTTTAAAAGCATCCCAATATGACGCATTGACAGGCCTGTCCAACCTGGCATGGTTCTTCAAGCTGTGTGAAATCAAAAAAGAAAAGGTATTCAATGAAGGAAAGCAGGGGGCTCTTCTTTACATTGACCTGTACGGCATGAAGTACTACAACCACACGAAGGGCTTTGCTGAAGGAGATAAGCTGTTAAAAGCGTTTGCTGCGCTGCTGGCAGAGACATTCGGGGCAGAGGACTGCTGCCATATCGGTGCAGACCGCTTTGCGGCCGTCGCGACGGATGACGGCCTGGAGGAAAGACTGCAAAATTTCTTCACCCAAGTGGATCAGATGGAGAACCACCTGCCTGTCCGCATCGGCATCTACACGACCAGATTCCAGGATGTTCCGGTCAGCACCGCATATGACAGGGCCAAGCTGGCATGTGACGAGCTTCGCAAATCAGATGTGTCATCCTTCAATTATTACAGCGATGCACTGAGGGAAGCCTCCCGGAGACGCGAATACATCCGTGTGAACATTGACCGGGCAATCTCAGAAAAATGGATCCGGGTTTATTATCAGCCCATCGTCAGGGCTGTCAATGGCCGGGTATGCGATGAGGAAGCGCTGGCCAGATGGATTGATCCGACAGAAGGTTTTCTCTCCCCTGCGGATTTTATTCCTGAGCTGGAGGAATCCGGCATGATCTACAAGCTGGATCTGTTCGTGCTGGAACAGGTTCTGGACAAAATATGCTCCCAGAAGGAAACAGGACTTCCTGTGGTTCCGCATTCGATCAACCTGTCCAGATCGGATTTCGATTCCTGCGACATTGTCGAGGAGATTCGGAAACGGGTAGATGATGCCGGGGTAGACCGCTCTCTGATTACCGTCGAGATCACGGAGAGCGTTATCGGCAGTGATGCCGACTTTATGAAAACACAGGTAGAACGCTTCCGGCAGCTTGGATTCCCGGTGTGGATGGATGACTTTGGAAGCGGTTATTCTTCCCTTGATGTACTGCAGAGCATTTCCTTTGACTTGATCAAGTTCGACATGAGCTTTATGAAAAAGCTTGAGAGCGGAGACAGTGCAAAAGTGATCCTGAAGGAATTGATGCGAATGGCGGTCTCTCTGGAACTGGATACGGTCTGTGAAGGAGTCGAGACAGAGGCACAGGTCCGCTTTCTCCAGGAGATCGGATGCTCCAAGCTTCAGGGCTTTTATTACAACAAACCAGTTCCGTATGAGGAGATTTTGGAGAGATACCGGAAGGGAATACAGATCGGCTATGAGGATCCTGCTTCATCCGCTTATTATGAAACGGTTGGCCGGATCAATCTCTATGAGCTGGATGTCATGGCAAACCAGGAGGGTTCCTTACAGCGCACATTCAATACCCTTCCGATGGGCATTATCGAAGTAAAGGGCAGCACTACCAGATTTGTGCGCAGCAACCCCTCTTACAGGCAGTTTATCAAACAGTATTTCTCCCTGGACATGGGCGGCATGGACAACGAATATGTGCCCTTCAGCAATGCATTTATGGTCAATGTGGAGCAGAAATGCTGCGAACAGGGATATCGGGCCTTCTATAATGAGAAGATGCCTGACGGTTCCATCGTGCATTCCTTTGCCAGGAGAATTGCCACCAATCCCGTCACCGGGGAGACCGCTATCGCCATAGCAGTCCTGTCCATATCAGATCCGGACGAAGGAGAATCCTACGCGGACATAGCGAGATCGCTTGCAGCCGACTATTACAATATCTATGTGATCGACCTGGATACAGACAATTATATCGAGTATTCTTCCCAGGTCGGCGGAGAAGAGATGGCTCTTGAACGACACGGCGGAGACTTCTTTGAGACTGCAAGACATGACGCAATGTCCCGTATCTATGAAGAAGACAGAGAATCGTTCCTCAGACTGTTTACGAAGGAAAATGTCCTCTGCGATGTGGACACACAAGGCGTGTTCACGACTACATATCGTCTGATCAATAACAATGCACCCATATATGTGAATATGAAGATCACAAAAATGCTGGGAAGCAACCGCCTGATCATGGGGGTCAGTATCGTCGACGCGCACATGAAGCAGTTGGAAGAAGAAAAGAAGCTGCGGCTTGAAAAAGCATCCTTAGCAAGGATCGCCGCGCTCGCGCCGAGTTATATTGTTCTTTATACAGTGGATCCCGAGACGGACCGCTATATCCAATACAGTCCGTCAAAGGAATTCAAGGCATTCGGCCTGGCCACCCAGGGAGACGATTTTTTCAAAGACGTAGTGCTTGACGCTCCCAAAGCGATTCATCCAGAAGACATGGAGAGACATCTGAACACGTTCACGAAAGAGAACATGCTGCACGCGATTCATGAAAATGGCTTCTTCGAGCATGATTACAGGATGCTCATGGACGGAAAGACTGTGCCTTCAAGACTGAGGGCAACCTTGATTGAGGAAGACGGGAAGGAATTGATCCTTCTTGGTGTCGTCGCAGAGGAGACTGCGTGCTCGCCGTAAA
>CADCQE010000318.1 GCA_902803505.1 uncultured Lachnospiraceae bacterium
ATAGGCGAGAAGATGGCCTTTATCCGCGTCTGGGTCAACAACGTCCGGAAGAGCAAGACGCAGCTCCTGATGGAGAACAGCATCATGATGGACAGCTCCTCCCTGTCGGATGAATCCATCGCGCAGATGCTGCGCTGTATCCGCTCCGAGAAGGTCAAGTGCCTCATCGGCTACGCCTCGGCGCTCGAGGAGATCAGCAAATACATCGAAAGAGAGAAGCCGTATATGGGGGATTTTGAGGTGCATTCCATCATCCCCATCTCCGAGTCGATGCCGGAGGGCGTGCGGAAGCTTCTCTCGGAGCAGTTCGGCTGTCCGGTGCAGTCCTGGTACTCCAATGAGGAGAACGGGGTCATGGGCATACAGGGGAAGGAGGACGCCTCCTATTACATCAATTCCGAGAGTTATTATTACGAGATCCTGAAGCTGGACTCCGATGAGAGGGCCGAGGACGGGGAACTGGGCCGGGTGGTCATCACCGACCTCACGAATTATGCATTTCCCATACTGCGCTACGACAACGGGGACACCGCAGTGGCGCGGCGGGAGCAGAAAGGAGACCGTTTCCGGCTCTATCTCGACGAGATCTACGGGCGGCGGAGCGACCTCCTCTTCGACACCAGGGGCAATGCGGTCACGCCCTACGTCATCACCAACAACCTCTGGAATGTAGACGGCGTCAGGCAGTACCGCTTCCTGCAGCTGGGGGAGAAGGAATATGAGCTGCGCCTCAATGGGGACAAGGACCGGATGGACGTGGAGGACATGCTCGCGAGAATCCGCCCCGCGTTTGGGGAGGATGCGCAGATTGCGGTCACATTTGTGGATGAGATTCCCGTTCTGGCCTCAGGCAAGAGAAAGTATATAGAGAATTTATGGAAGCAGGAAAGAAAAGAGGAATTGCAGTAAATACACTGTACACGATCGGCGGAGCACTTGTCTTAAATGGGGTGCTCCAGCTTCTTGTTTACCCGCGCCTCGCCGCGGAGCTGGGTGCGGAGGCCAACGGAGCAGTGCTCTACATTATGGCCTTTGTCAACATCCTGGGCCCTTCCATCGGGCAGGCGCTGAACAACAGCCGGCTTGTCGTGCGGAGGGACATGGCGGTCTCCAACGGGGATTATGACATCCTGATTCTTCTCATGACTGCGCTGGGGATTGCCGGCACCTTTGCCATCGGCGGGAGTACCATCGCGGGCAGCGGCATTGCCGGCAGCATCGGCCCGGTGCCTGTCTTCGTGCTTGCGGCCGTCCTGATCCTTCTCACTAATTTCCGTTACTACGGGGATGTGGAGTACCGCCTGTCCCTCAATTACCGCCACTATTTTATCTATTACTGCCTCTGCGGCGCAGGATACGCTGCCGGCTATTTCCTCTACCGCCTGAGCGGCAACTGGTTCTGGATCTTCCTCCTTGGAGAGGCTGCAGCCCTCTTCTTTGTGTGGTGGAAGGGATCCATCTTCAAGCACTTCTTCCGGCGCTCTGAATTCTTTGGAATTGCCGCCCGCAGGGGGAGCCTTCTCGTCCTGTCCTATTTTGTGACGAACCTGACCCTCAATTACGACCGCCTCTATCTGAAGAGCGCGATCAGCGGGGAGGCGGTGACGCAGTACTACGTGGTCTCCCTCATCGGGAAGACCCTCGTGCTCTTCATCGCACCCATCAACACGATCCTCATTTCCTATCTGACGAAAGACAATGTGCGGCTCAGCCGCAGGCGCTTCCTGTCGTACACGGCGGCGGGCTGTGCGGCAGCGGCGGTGTTCTTCCTGCTCTGCCAGATCGGGACGCCGCTCTTTGTGCGGCTCTTCTATCCCTCGCTGTATGAGAGTGTGAAGGGCCTTGTGACCGTCGTCAACCTGACGCAGATCCTTGCGATGCTCTCGGCGTATCTCTTCATCGTCGTCCTGACCTTCACGGGGGCCCATTACCAGCTTCTGCTGCAGTGCCTGCATCTGGCCGCCGTGCTGATCCTGACGCACCTGCCCGGCATCCATGGAAGCCTCACAGGCTTCTCCAATTCCATCCTGATCGCGAATGCCCTGCGCATCGCCGCCGTCATTATCCTGGGCGTGATCTTTGCGGGTCAGGGGGACAAACCACATGAATGACAAGGAGGAGAGAATTCATGAAACGTGCTGTTGTGACCGGACCCACCGGCGTGGTGGGAACCGCCCTTGTGAAGGAACTGTTGGACTTTGGATATGAGCTGCTCCTGCTCGTCAGGGAGGGATCCCCTCACAATGTCCGTGTTTATGAAATGGCGGAAGGGCGGCCTCAGGTGCAGGTGCGGGAGTGCTCCCTGGAGCACTTGAAGGATTTTCAGGAGGAGAGCCCGCGGAAATGGGATCTGTTCTTCCATCTCAGCTGGGGCGGGACGAAGGGAAAGGATCGCTTTGACCCCTATATTCACACGAAAAATGTGGAGTACGCGCTGGATGCCGTCTCTCTTGCAAAGCGGCTCGGCTGCGAGTGCTTTCTGGGCGCGGGCTCCCAGGCGGAGTACGGGCGCTGCGATGAGCGCCTGACGCCGGAGACGCTGCCCTGCCCGGAGAATGCCTACGGCATCGGGAAGCTGAGCGCCGGGCATATGACGAGGGAGCTCTGCCGCCAGCTTGGGATCCGGCACGTCTGGACCCGGATCCTCTCGGTCTACGGTCCGAACGACGGCGAGAAGACGCTGATTACCTCCCTCGTAAACAGCCTCTTAAAAGGAGAAAGACCTGTCTCGACGAAGGGAGAACAGGTCTGGGATTATCTCTACAGTGCGGATGCGGCCAGGGCCCTGCGCCTCATCGCCGAGCGCGGCCGCGGCGGGGAGACCTATCTTGTGGCCTCCGGGAAGGAGAAGCTCCTCCGCGATTATATCCTTGAGCTGCGGGATGTCGTGGCGCCCGGCGCGGACGTCGGGATCGGCGAGATGCCCTACGGGGACCGGCAGGTCATGCATCTGACTGCCGATATCTCGAGGACCACTGCGGATACGGGCTTCCGCCCGGAGATCAGCTTCGCCGAAGGGGTGCGGCGGATGATTTAAGCTCATTTCGGCTCGTCAAAGTTCAGGCGCTCTTCCTCCACCACAAGCGGCCGGTCCAGCACCCGCTGGTTAATGGACAGGATATACTCGCCCAGAAGACCGATGAAGAAGAGCTGCACGCCGCCGATGAAGAAGATGCCGATCACCAGCGGGGCGATCCCCGCCCGGAACCAATCCCAGTGGATGAGCTTCAGGATGAGATAGATGATGGCGATGAGGAAGCTGACGGCGCCGACGGCCATTCCCCCGAATGTGGCGATCCTTAAGGGTACCTTCGAGTAGGCGGTGATACCGGTCATGGCAACGTCATAGAGGGAGTAGTAATTGTTCTTGCTCTTCCCGGCGCGCCGGTTCGGCCGGTCGTAGGGAATGCTGACGTAATCGTACCCCAGCTCTGCGATCATGCCCCGGAGGTAGGGGAGCGGGTCGTGGATACTCCGCACCACGTCCACAAAAGCCTTGTCGTAGAGTCCGAAGCCCGTGAAATTCTCGATGTGGCCGATATCCGTAATCTTTCTCAGGAGCTTATAATACTGTTTCCGGAGAAAGCTGATGAAGAACCCTTCCTCAGTCTTGTTCTTCACACCGATGACGATCTTGTTGCCCTCCTCCCATTTCCGGACGAACTGGGGGATGAGCTCCGGCGGATCCTGGAAGTCCGCGTTGAGCCGGAGCACTGCGTCTCCATAGGCCTGCTTGAGCCCGTGAACCGGAGAGCGCAGCTGGCCGAAGTTCTTTGCATTGAAAATGGCCTTGACGCGGCGGTCTTCGGCACAGAGCTTTCGGAGCAGCTTCCGGGTGTCGTCCTTGGAGTGGTTGTCGATGTAGATGATCTCATAATCATACTCAGGGAGCTCATTTTCGAAAATGGAGCGAATCGTCTCCGTCATGGGGACGACATTTTCCTGTTCATTGTATGTCGGGATAACCACCGACAGCAGTTTGCCATTCTTCTTCATGGGTGTTTCCTTTCACTTTCTGCAAGAAAATCTCCGTCTGGCGGAATTTCCTTTTCCTCGAATTGCAGCTGGTCTCTTCCACAGTGCCGGTATACTGCTGATACCTGTGCAATGCCGGCTCACCGGCTCACCGGAAATGCATTGCTGATGCAGATACGCTGCAAATGCATTGCTGATGCCGCACACTATTCCCTGCGCTCGCTCTCCGTCAGCGGGATCTCCAGCTCCCTCGCGAGCTCCTTCCGGTCAAGGAAGGGGGCCATGTCCTCAAGGGGAGAGGAGACCATGCTTCCGTCGGGGAGCTTCCGGGAGGCCGGCTTCGGCTCCATCTTCTGGAGGGTTGTGAGCTTCACCTCGATGAGAGCGGGGAGGGGAAGCTTCATCGCTTTTGACAGGTCCTCCTTGAGCGTCTCGTTCGAAGGGCAGCAGCCGTAGGAGAAGCCGAAGGTGTCCGCCAGCTTGTCAAGCGGCGGGAATCCCAGATCTCCGCTGTCCGGGCCGATGCCCACAAGGGGCTCGCCGAAATACGTCATCTGGGTCTGCCGGATGGAGTGATACCCTCCGTTGCAGAGCACGAAGACCCGGACCGGCAGGCGGTTTGTCGCGATCGTCTGCAGCTCCTGCAGGTTCATCATCATGCAGCCCTCGCCGTTGCAGAGGTTGATCGCAATCTCTCCGGCCTTATGAGGAGGCTGCCCGTCCGTGCGCGGACTTGCGGGGAGGGCAGATCCCTCTTGACCTCCTGCAGGGCTTGAGGCCGACCCCCGGTTATAGGCTCTCGCCAGTCCAATGGCACAGGGGAGCCCGTAGCCCATGGAGGCCGTGGCGGAATTGGTGTAGAAGCGCCCGCCCTCCTTCACGCGGAAGGCCTGGGTACCCGTCATGCGGGCCTGCCCGACGCTGACCGCCAGCGGCTCACCCTCCGGGATCTGTTCGGAGAGGGCGTCGTAGAAGGCGTAGATGTTTGCGAGGCCGTCGGCCTGCGGGGCCTTCTCTTCCTCCGTGACGGGCGGGTATTTCCGGAAGCGGGCGAGGGAGCGCTCAAGCCAAGGAGCGGCCTTTGCACACCAGGGTGCCTGCCCGGAAGCCCCCCTCTCCTTAAGAGAAGTGACCAGAGAGCGGAGAAGCTCCCCCGCATCGCAGATCACAGGGAGAGAGACATGGAGATTCGGCTTCTTCAGCTCGTAAGGGTCAATCTCATTGACAATCGTATAGGCCTCTCTGGCCCAGTCCTTGAAATTGTAGCCGGTCTGGAGAAAGCTCAGGCGGCTCCCGATGGAGAAGAAGAGATCACTGCCCGCCATGGTCAGGTTGCCGGCGCGGCCGCCGCTCATGCCGGTGCGCCCGGCGTAAAGGGGCCATTGCTCCGGAACCAGGTCCACGCTGGACATCCCGGTCAGAACCGGGATTCCAAGGAGCAGCGAGAGCTCCCTAAAGAGCGGGACGGCGGAAGCACTGCGAACGCCGTTGCCGCCGAAGAGCACGGGGCGTTCCGCTTCTTTGAGCTTATCCAGAATGATCTCCACAAGCGAGGGATCCAGGGGAGGAATGAGCTCTCCAGCATCTCCGCTATCCTGATCGGGGCGCAGCGCATCGGGGTCGATGTCGGCGGCCTGGATGTTCAGCGGGACATCGAGCCACACCGGGCCCCGCCTGCCGCTCATCATGAGGCGGAGGGCTCTGTCGACACAGCAGCGGACATCCTCCTTGCGCTCGATCATCACGGCATATTTTGTCATGGGGGAGGCACTCTTCGTGATCTCATACTCCTGTACGCCTGTGGAGCGAAGGGGCAGTCCCATACTCCTCACAGTGGTCTCGAAGCGGGCCTGTCCCGAGAGGAAGAGCACGGGAATGGATTCCATCCACGCACACAGGCAGCCGGTCAGGGCGTTCACTGCGCCGGGGCCGGTGGTCACCAGCACGCAGGCGGGCTTCTGTTCCACGCGGGCGTAGGCCTCTGCGGCCATTGCGCAGGCCTGCTCGTGGTGCTGGAAGGTGCAGCGCAGGCGCGGAGATTTTCCAAAGGAATCATCCAGGTGCATCGCGCCTCCGCCGGTGACCATAAAGACATCGCGGATGCCTGCTTCTGCTACCCTCTGTGCAATATAATCGGATACTTTCATGTGAGCTTCACCTCATATCTGGTAAGCGCCGCAGCGCTGCTCGGCCACCATGGTTTTGCCGGACTGCTGGATAGGCAGGCCGTCCGTGTATTCCACCGTGAAGAGGGCGTCGTCTCCGAGATAGTTTCTGTAGGAAGCGATGACTTTCTCCTCATCCACCTCGGCGCCTTCTGCAGGGTTGAGCACCAGGGTGTACTCCTTCAGGCCGGTCTGTATGCATTTTGCCTGGCGAAGCACGCCTTCGAAATTCAGGAGATTATTCATAAAGACGTGGATGGACAGCGGTTCTCCTTTTGTGTTGTAGATAAGCGAGCCGCGCCTCCCGTAGATCTCGGTAAAGCAGGCGTGGCGCCGGCCCATCTGATCGGTCCAGAACCGCATTTTCCCCGTGTCCCCCGTGTCGTAGCGGATCATGGGGAAGGCCCGGTTATAGTAATCCGTCACCACAATGCGCCCGAGCTCGCCCTCCCCGGCGGGCTCGTCGGAGTCCATCTTCAGGATCTCGACGTAGTAGTGATAGAGGTCGATCGTGTAGCTGTCCTCTCCGTGGAGGGAGACCGCGATAAAGCCGTTCTCATTGTTGCCGTAGGAGAGCACCGGCTTGATGCCGAAGAGCTCCTTCGCCTTCTGCCGCGTCGCCTCCGGCAGGGCCTCGCCCATCGTGAAGATCATCTCCACATCCAGGTGGCGGAGATCCGGCTTCGTCCGCTCAACATAGTCCGTGAGGGCGACGATCGCGCTGGAATAAGCCACGAGCACCTGGATCCGCTCCCGGCGGATCCGCTCCAGGATTGCGGCGAGAGAATCGTCACTCATATTGGAAATGTCGATCATCCGGAGGTTGTTCTTAATCTGCCGGGACAGCGGGACTGTGTTCTTTCCCTTGATCCAGGCCCGGAATTCACCGCGCTTCATGCCCATTCGGAAGCCGTTCAGCTCCAGGACCGCCATGAAGTTCATGTTGACGTGGTTCATCTTGTCCGGGTCGGCGTAAACGGTAAAGGGCGTCCCTGTGGATCCGCTGGTGGTGAGGCGGGCCAGATGATTCTTGCGGCCCCGGTATTCCTCACTGAGGATGCCGTTGTAGTGGGCGAGATAGTCGCCTTTGGTCTGCACGGGAAAATCATCCAGGCTCCCCTGGTAACCCACCTTGCGGTAGAAGGGACAGTTGGCTGCGGCATATTCGGAGATGGCTGCGACGCGGCGGTGGATGTAGTCCTCCGTGACGCCGTGCACGATCTCGGCCTTGGTGACCTCCTTCAGCCTCTGCAGCTTCCTGCCGTGCATATTGTCCAGAAAGTCAAAGGCACAGCGGCGTGCAACTTCCCCAAACATCATGGCTTTTTCTCCTCCTTCGCTTCGGAACCTTAAGTATACACTTTATCGGGAAGAGTGTCAAAGTGTGGGTCAGAGGTTACTATTCACGGCCAATCTGCAATCAGAACTTGGCTCATCATGCTTGCATGAATGAGACAGGTTCTGATTGCAGATAAGGCCTGTGAAGCAGGAACCTCCC
>CADCQE010000319.1 GCA_902803505.1 uncultured Lachnospiraceae bacterium
AGAGAATTTGGAAGCATCCACGAGGCCTATACAAGGGACAATGTCATGCAGCTCCCGATCCATTCCAATGATGAAATCGGTGACCTGTATCGTGCGGTTCGGTCCATGCAGAAGCACATTGTGGAGAATACGGAAAAACTGACAGCGATTACAGCCCATGAGGAGCGCATAGATACGGAGCTTCGCATGGCGGCTGAGATTCAGGCATCCATGCTGCCTTCTGCTTTTCCCGCCTTTCCTGAGCGAAAAGAAATTGACCTTTTTGCTCTTATGAAACCGGCAAGGGAGATTGGAGGAGACTTTTATGATTTCTTTTTCGTGGATGACGACCATCTGTGCCTCACGATGGCAGACGTATCCGGAAAGGGGATGCCGGCCGCACTGTTTATGGCCATGTGCAAGCTCATTCTTGCGGAACATGCAAAAATGGGGAAGTCTCCTTCCCGGATTCTGAAAGACGCCAATACGGAAATCCTTGCCAATAACAGGAGACAGATGTTTGTGACAGTATGGCTGGGAATTCTGGAGGTTTCCACAGGAATTTTGTGCTTTGCGGACGCCGGGCATGAAAAACTGCTGCTGAGACAGGATGGGAACTGGAGCTTCCTTTCAAAAGATGTGAGTGGAATCCCCCTCGGTCTGTTAACGGAGCTGCCCGACGGCTCCGACCTCTTCCCGGAGCTGAAGCTGACACTGCATTGCGGGGATCTGCTGCTTCAGTATACAGACGGAGTCACAGAAGCAGTACATGAAGTAGACAGATTTGGAGAAGAGGGACTGATCTCAGCAGCCGCCAAGGCTCCGTCAACAGAGCCCGCAGAGCTTCTGGCTTATATCCGGCAGCAGATTGATCTTTTTGCCGGACAGGAACCGCAGTATGATGATATCACCATGATAGGACTAAAATATTATGGACCACAAAGCGGGGAGCCTCAAGTGAACTGACCTGCCTTCGAGCTCGTTTATGGAAAGGAGAAACACGTTGAAACTGCTTTTGCGATATGCCAGATCTTATTTTCTTTGGTTTATTGCGCTGGTTGTACTGATCATAGTGCAGGGGTGTGCGCAGCTCTTCGGACTGACCCGGGAGATGAAGAACATCGTAGACCAGGGTATTCAGGCGGGTGATATGAATTACATCATGCACAGCGGACTGAGAATGCTGCTTTTCACTGTACTGGTTGCGGTCTGCGGTGCGCTGATTGCATGGCTGGGCGGACGGATTGCGTGCGGGATGCGGAGAGATCTGATGCGTGACTGCTACAAAAAGATTCTGGCCTTCTCGCCGCAGGACGAGGCCAGATTCGGCAGTGCCACACTTCTGACGCGCTGCATTACGGATACGGAGAATATCCAGCGGTTGCTGGGCTTTGTCCTCGGCGCCTGCCTGCTTGCGCCGGTTGTGATCATCCTCATGCTGTGCTCTCTGTTTATGGCGGACAGGCAGGTATTTGTGGCGGAGACCGCGGCAGTATTGATTTCTTTTGTGATCATGATCGTGCTGATCGTCATGGCCAGAAAACGCTTCCCCACCTTGCAGCTTCGCCTTGACCGGCTGAATCTCATCACGAAGGAGAAGATCACGGGTGTGCGTACGATCCGGTCCTTCGGCCGTGAAGACTATGAAGAGGCACGGGGCAGAGACGCGAATAAAAGTGCCTTCGAGGCGGATGTGGCTGCCAACCGTCCGTTGAAATTTGTTTCACCTGCGATTCTGACCATCATGAATCTGTCTATGGTGTTTATCTATCTGACCGGTGCCCAGAAGACCGCAGATGGCCTGATTCAGATCTCTACGCTTCTCCTGACGATTCAATATGTGAATTCTCTGATCCCGTCCCTGAGCGTGCTGCCGATTGTGTTCAACATGGTCCCGGGCGCCGGAACCGGCCTGGCCAGAATCAAGGAACTGATGGATTACAGAGAAACCGGTATTTTGGATCAGCCGGATGCCGGCCGGGAGGCAGGATCCTTTTCACTGTCATCGGATCCGATCGTTTCGTTTGAGCATGTGTCCTTTGGCTATGAAGGGCATAAGACGACGCTTGCGGATCTTTCATTTTCGATTCCACGCGGCTCACGCACCGGAGTCGTCGGTGCCACCGGCAGCGGGAAAAGCACGCTTCTTATGCTTGTGTGCGGTCTTTGCCGGCCGCAGGAAGGGAGGATCCTCGCAGGCGGTGTGCCCCTTGATCAGCTTGAGAAGGACAAGAGGATGTCTGTTTTCTCCTATGTCCCGCAAAAAGCCATGGTTTTCCAG
>CADCQE010000320.1 GCA_902803505.1 uncultured Lachnospiraceae bacterium
CTTTGCCGCTGTCCGCATGTTTACCGATCTCAAAATCCGTTCAATTGTTGCAATTCATTTCGCCTGCATTTTTGAACCGCAACAGATGTGTGTTGATTGTTGCATTTCCGTGCAGGGCGCCCTTGCGATTCCATTCTAGTCGTCAAAGAACTGATCTGCTGTGCAGAAGCTTTCGTTCTCCCTATATGCAGTGAATCTAAGCAAGTGCCTTCGGCAATTACTAAGGTTAACTGGTATACTTAGATTCACTGGAAGAACAGGATTTTCCGCTGCCTAGCTCCGGCACCGAAAGATATGCAGCAGCCGGAACTCCTGCTCATCCAGCACGATCTCCTGCGTCAGCTTGTGATCCGCCACCTTGACATGGGACAGGCTGAGGTGAGGCACACAGATGTCCCTCAGGTATTTAATATCCTCCCGGGTGAGGTTCTGCTCGTAGTCAAAGCGCTTCCACTCATCCAGGACGCTTCCGTAATGCCGGTTGACCCTGCGGGTTTTGACTGCGTACTCCGCGCCCTCCTCCAGGCCGCTGAGTTCAAGATGGAGCACCAGAGGCGGATCGCTCACAACCGCCACATCCATATTCTCCGCAGTGAGCTCCTCTTCCTCTCTCAGATAATAGCCAATGTGGAAGGACACCAGATTGCCGCACAAGACGCGGAAGCTCCCCGGGTTCTTCATCGTCACGATCATGTTGGGGCCGCTGTAAAGCACCGTTCCCTGCAGCTCCTGCAGGAACTGCAGCGCATAATAGACCGGCTTCCGGATTCCGTCGACGGAGACGATCCCGCCGCAGCCGCTCAGGATCGCGCGGATGTCATAGTAATTGCTGATCCAGTCCGAGGCCACCCAGACGCTGCAGAGTCTGGCATATTTCATGATTTCAAATGCTTTGTTGCACAGGAAGACCCCTCTCATGCAGCTGTCATTGAGCACATTTCGATTGGATATGGACAGGTTCCAGTCGGACACATAGATCGGGATCTCCGTCCCGCAAAGCTTCAGGATCAGGTCCCGGATCATCTTCAGGTGGCGCGCCTCGAATTCCGGGTCCGGGTTCCGGACAAAATGATTTCCCTCCATGTCCGGCTGATACGGCAGCAGGGGAATGGAGACGAAATCCGGCAGGCAGCTATCCTCCACACAGCGCTCGAGAAAGAGCCCGATCTCATTGCCGCTGCTGTTCGGAATCGCCATAGGCCCGCCCACTCTCGCTCCCGGCACGAGAGCGCGGAGTGTCCGGTATGCGAACTCATAGACATTCTGATAATCGTAATTCGGATCCTCGTAGTAGAACCCGCTGCCGCGGAAGGTGGGATCGATACAAAAATCAAAGATCCAGCGCTCAATCTCATCCGTCCCGTAGCGGAAGACAAGGTGCCTGATAAAGTCTTCAAAAAGAGATTCCCAGGCTCTCCTGCTCCTGAACCTGATGCCCACTTCCTCAGACAGGATCGTGTCTTCCTTCGTCCCGATGATCACATCCGGCCGGCTCCCGAAATCCAGATAAACAGCCAGTTTATTTTCCACAAGGACGTCAAGAACGGTGTCCACCATGCTGTAGTTATAGGAGCCGATGGTGCTGCCGTCGGTGATCCGGAGATCCCTCGCGAAGATGGACCAGATCTTGACGTGAGTGATGTGGAGGTCCCTCGCGATCTGGAGCATATGGGACTGCACATTTGCCCGGGTAAGGAGCGACAGGGAGGACATATTGAGGACACCGCTCCAGGGATTCTGAAGCACGGCGCCCTCCTTCACCTCTGCAAGAATGCGGGTACTCGAAGATACTTCCCTGTTCTTCTTGGGATAATTGCCGATGTGCTTCTCCAGAGCCTTTCGCAGCTCCTCTCTCTCATTGCGCACTGAGATGTCCTTCGCGGACTGCTCTTTGCGGTACTCCCCCGGGCTCTTCCCGTAGAGATCGTGAAAGACCCTTGAAAATGCAGAAGAGCTGGAGAATCCCGCGTCCATCGCAATCCTCGTGATGCTCTTCCCGCCGCTCTCCAGCTCGGACACGGCGTGGGCCAGGCGGACGCGGTTCATGTATTCCGCATAATAAAACCCGGTGTGCTTTTTGAAGAAGCGCGACAAGGTGGACGCGGAGGTATACATGGTCCCCGCCAGCTCGCGCAGGCTGAAATTGTCGCTGTAATGGGAATTGACAAATGCAATGATGGTCTGCAGCTTCTCATCATCCGTCAGCTTATCGGGATTCTTTGCAGACGTGGAGCAAAGACCTGTGTCGCAGTGCAGGAAGAGGATGTCAAGGAGCTCGTAGAGGACGCTCATTTTCCTGCAGCGGTTCCCGCCGTCCTCGATGACTTCAAAATAGACCAGCTCCCGGAATATTTCCCGGATATCCTGATAGGGTCTCCTCGGAATATCAAGGGAATTTAAGGTAAATACTACCGCCCGGCCTCTGGACACCGAGGTAATCAGGGAGTAATCGATGCTGACTTCACAGAGGAGGCTCTCATCGCCGCTGGTCAAGGTGTATGGCTCCATGCCATTGACCAGGATGATGTCCTCCTGCTTCATCTCATAGACCGTCCCCCGGACCGTCATGCTGGCGCTGCCGAGGGAGACATAGAAGATCTGGAGCGGAATCGACAGGCACTCCACGCGGTTGACATTTTGAAGGATCTGAATCTTAAACTGATCTGTGGCCGACACAGCGCTTCTCCTTATCATTCATACTGGGTGAGTCAGAACCTGATTGCAGATTGGCCGCAAATCGTAACCTAATACCCCAGCTTCCGGTCTACGACATGCGCAAGCTCCCGCCCGCGTGCATAGGAAGCCAGGTTCTCTGCGGAAATGCGCACAATGCGCTCGAAGGTCTCCTGCAGGAAGAACTGTCCGGCCACATGGGGCGTGATGATCACATTGTCGAAATCCCAGAGCTCATCCCCGGCGGGGAGCGGCTCCGGTTCCGTCACATCGAGTGCCGCGCCGCCCAGGCGGCCGCTCCGGACCGCCTCTTTGAGGGCCGCCGCTTCTACTGCATTGCCGCGCCCCACGTTGATCAGGTAGGC
>CADCQE010000321.1 GCA_902803505.1 uncultured Lachnospiraceae bacterium
GAACCCTCAAACCATCAACAGGCAGCAGCCAGATTTAAGGAGACGGCGATGAAGAAAAGAGTGAGTATAATCCTTGTTTTGATGTTATTATTCTCGGTTCCGGTGTCTGCAGACAGCACCACGGCCTATCAGAAGTATGGCAGGAGCCACAGCATCTCGAAATACACGCTCGCTGACATCGATCAGGACGGCACGAAGGAGATGTTTTTCCTGACAAAGAGTTACAAGTACGGCGTCTGCACTTACAAGGGCGGAAAAGTAAAAAAGCTTGCTTCCGTGAACCTTGGGAAATACTATCCCTTCATTTATTACGACACGGGCAGGCACCAGTTTGCTCTGACAAATTCTGATACAGGCGGGGCCAGATATTGGATTTACACTCTGAAAGGCGGCAAGGCAAAGCTTGTGAAGACGATGAAATCAGAGCGGCGGTATCCGTCTCATGACTATTCTTTTTACGTGAATGGCAAAAAGACGACAGAGGCCGCATTTCGAAAGGCGTATCAGGCTGTATTTAAATGGAAATGTGTTGACTTAAGGTAGAAACAACGGATATCAGGCAGGGTGTACTCCTAAGGGCCGGGGGATGTCGGATGCGAACTGAGATATCCCAAAGGCTGCCTTGAGCCATCAGTTTGAACATGGGGAAATGGAAAGATGAATTTGTTTTTACTGCTGACAGCCATAGTGCTTGGGGTGATTATGGTTGTCGGGTTTCTGAACGAGAAGGTATTCCATCTGACTTATGAGATCGCACTCCTTCTTTTTTCGATACTGGTCGGGATCTCACTCCTTGCCGCCGCCTCGATCCTGAAGAACAGCAGCGCCGGCGAGATTCTTGAGAACGTCCGGCTCTTCAACCTTGAGGATCTCCTCATCAACGGTGTCCTCTGCTTCATGCTCTTTGCAGGAGCCCGCCACCTTAAGCTGAGGCAGTTTAAGGAGCAGGCGCGGCCGATCGGTGTGCTGGCATTTTTCTGCACGCTGGCCGGAGCTCTGATCTATGGATTCCTGTTTTTCGGCATCTCCGCGCTGCTTCGGATGCCCTTCACTCTCCCTGCCTGCCTGATGTTCGGAAGCATCGTAGCGCCGACGGACCCGATCGCGGCGACAAGCATCCTGAAGAAATTCGGACTTCCTGAAAAGACCGGTTTTTTGATGGAGGGAGAGTCCCTGCTAAATGACGGGGTCGGCGTCGCGCTCTTTGTGGTTTTTTCAGGGATTGTGGCGGCGGAGAAGGGCGGCGGCTTTTTCCGGATCATGCTGCGGGAGCTTTTCGGGGCGCTCCTCATCGGAGTCCTTGTGACGTGGATCAGCTTCCAGTTCTTTAAGCTCCTTGAGGACAAGAAGTTGCAGATTATTACCAGCCTCTTTATGATCTCCTGTTCCTATGTGCTGTGTGAGAAGCTGGAGTGCTCGGGAGCAATCGCCTGCGTCGTATGCGGCGTATGCTTTTCCGCCCTGCGGGACAGGGAGGAGAAGAGAGCCCCGCTTGACCTTGCGGAATTTGACTCTTTCTGGGAGATTCTGGATACACTCTTGAATTCGGCCCTCTATGTGATCCTCGGCATATCATTTGTCAGAATTCTTCAGATGCCGCATGTGTTCATACTGTCCCTGGCTGCGATTCTCTGCAATCTCTTAAGCCGTTCCGGCAGCATCTTTGCGGGAACCTTTCTGCTCGGGTCGATCCCGGACGGTTTTACCAGGAAGGGCTTTGTCGTCTTGTTCACCTGGGGAGGTCTTAAGGGAGGCCTGTCCGTTGCTCTCGCGATGAGCACGAGGGCGATGCTTCCGGAACTCAATTACCACATTCTGCTTGGATGTGTCTATGCCATTGTCTTCTTTACGACGGTTGTGCAGGGACTTACCATGAAAGCTGTCTATGAGAGGCAGGCCGGAGAGAGGAAGATGTGATGGTTGCTGTAAAAAGCTGCAAGAAGAGTCTGCCACAATCAGACAGCGAAAGAACGAGGTGATAAATCATTATGAGTGAATCAATGAAAGCGGGAAATCAAGTGCGTCTGTTTCTTCTGACTGTCCTCATTGGAGCCTTTGCGGGAGCGGTCGTGTGGTGCTTTTTGAAAGCAGTATCCTTAGGAACCACACTCATATGGGAGATCATTCCGTCAGGGACGGGAACCCGCTTTATTCTTCCCGCTCTTTGCGCTGCGGGCGGTCTCATCACCGGTGTAATCCACCATTTTGCCGGAAACTATCCAGATGAGCTGGATGTCGTGCTCTATAAGGTAAAGCAGGAGAAGCACTACGACTATCATCATCTGGCTGCAATGCTGGCCTGCGCTTTCCTGCCCCTCGTCTTTGGTTCGAGCGTCGGCCCTGAGGCAGGACTTGCGGGAATTATCGCCGCTTTGTGTTATTGGGTCGGCGACAATGTCACCTTCGCCAGAAATTATTCAGCACTCTACTCTGCTGTCGGAGAAGCCGTGACACTTGGCCAGCTGTTCCACTCCCCGCTGTTTGGAATCTTCGCAGTGGAGGAATCGCCAGATGAAGAAGCTCTTGGCAATGAGCCCATGCCGAGGATCTGGAAACTGGTTCTTTATGCTCTGTCCACGGCCGCGAGCTTCGGCGCTGTTGCCCTCCTGAATTTTCTTTTCGGAAAAGCAATGGGCGGCTTTCCGAGCTTTTCCGAAGTGTCCGTTTCTGCAAAGGATTATCTCCTTCTTGTCCTTTATTTTGCGATTGGATTTCTCATGTACCTGGTCTATGAAGGCAGCGAACATGTCCTTGAAAAAGTGTCCCGGATCATTCCCGGAATTGTGCGGGAAACTTTGTGCGGAATGCTTATTGGGATTACGGGGCTCTTTGTTCCGTTTGTCCTTTTCTCAGGAGAGGAGCAGATGGCCGAACTGATGGAGCGCTTTCGGGAGTTTACCCCTCTCTTTCTGATCGGGGTGGCGCTCCTCAAGCTTGTGCTCACCTCATTCTGCCTGAAATTCGGGATGAAGGGCGGACACTTCTTCCCGCTGATTTTTGCCTGCGCATGTATGGGATATGCTCTGTCCATGCTCTTTTTCGAGGATCCCGCATCTCATGCTGCGTTTACGGCGGCAATCGTGACAGCGGCTGCGCTTGGCGCACAGCTTAAAAAACCGGTAGCGGTGTCTTTCCTTCTGCTTCTGTGTTTTCCTGTCCGTCTGCTGTTCTGGATCTTCCTCAGTGCGGCACTTGGCGGTGCCCTGGCGAAGAGGATCCAAGTGAGGAAGAGCCTCAAAGCTTCCGAATATTGTTGTAATAAGCAGCTTTAGCTGCGACATACGTGCGGAGCACGGATGGTCTTTGGCCTGTAGCGGGAGGGGGCCGTCAATAGTATAGTCGTTAACGAAATTATCTGCTGCGCAGAACCTTTCGTTTTCCCTATATGCAGTTAATCTAAGCAATTGCCTTCGGCA
>CADCQE010000322.1 GCA_902803505.1 uncultured Lachnospiraceae bacterium
GCCCATCATGGCTGCCACCAGCTTCACGCGGGGAAGCTCCGCGATGGGGTAATCTCCCACCAGATGGCCGTCCCTGAGCACAGTGATGCGGTCGCACACGGCGTAGACCTGCTCCAGGAAGTGCGTGACGAAGATGATGCCGACTCCTTTCTCCTTCAGGCTTCTCATGAGGGTGAAGAGCTTCTCAACTTCCTCGTCGTCCAGGGAAGACGTCGGCTCGTCAAGGATCAGGACCTTGCACTCCATGTCCACGGCCCGGGCGATCGCCACCATCTGCTGGATCGCAAGGGAGTAGTTCTCCAGGTTCTGCGTGACGTCTACGGCAATACCCAGCTCATCCATGATCTTCTGTGCCCGGATGTTATATGAGCGGCGGTCCACTGTGTGGAGCTTCGTCATGGGCTCGCGCCCGATGAAGATGTTCTCCGCCACAGAGAGGTTCGGGCAGAGGTTGACCTCCTGGTACACAGTGGAGATTCCCACAGCCTGTGCATCTCTTGTGGAGTGGTTCTTCACCGCTCCTGAGATTCCATCCACATGAATCTCGCCGGCCTCAAAGTCATTGATTCCTGTCAGGCATTTGATCAGTGTCGATTTGCCGGCTCCGTTCTCTCCCATCAGTGCGTGTATTTCCCCTTTCCGCAATGTGAAGTCCACATCGGAAAGGGCTTTTACGCCCGGGAAGGTCATGGAGATGCCCCGTGCTGTCAATACCACGTTCTCTTCCATACTCGCTCCTTTCTTTATATGACCTTTACTTCCAAGCACCGGATGAAATCGTTACTATTTACGGCCCCTCCCGCTACAGGCCACAGACCATCCGTGCTTCGCACGTATGTCGCGTAACAATAAATCAAATTCAATTTCGTACTCGCCCACTTCCTTCTGAAGTGGGTAAGTACGAAATTGAATCACCTGATGTGATTCAATCTCTGACATCAGCCCTGCCTGCAGGCCGGAAATCACGGATTCGTCCGGGCTTTTTACAGAAAATGGAGGTTCCTGGAAATATTCAGGAACCTCCAGAGTATTATCTTAGCTTTTCGGTTTTAACAACCTTGCTGCTAATGCTCATCAATACTGAGCTTCGATGACTTCGTCAGTGACCTCTGTCATCTCCTGCGGAACGCCGTCGATCTCGAAATCAACGATCTGCTCCGGAAGAGCATACCAATGCTCGATCATGTAGACTTCCTTCTCAGGCTCTTCGCCTGCAGCCAGAGTCTTGATGACATCTTCTACGAACGGAGCAGCGAGCGGGTTGCACTCGAAGTCAGCTGTGATCTTGCCGGCTGCAACGTCTTCAAGACCTGCTGTGCAAGCGTCATAGGAGATAAGGATGACGTCATTGCCGGGGCCGTAGGTCACACCAGCGTTGTCCATAGCTGTCATAGCGCCGAAAGCTTCATTGTCGTTCTGGCAGACAACAACGTTGAACTGGCCTTCATAAGACTTGCAGTAATTCTCCATGACTTCCTGGCCGCCTGCCTCTGTGAAGTCACCGGTCTGCTCGTCGATCAGGTTCCAGCCATTCTCCTCAGCGACTTCGTTGAAGCCATCGGAACGGCCGATCTGAGCGGAAGAGCCTGTGGAGCCGGAGATTGTGAGGATGTTGAGCTCGTCGATGCCTTCCTTCTCGGCATAAGCCTTCAGCCACTCAGCAGCAGCCTGGCCTTCTGTCTTGAAGTTGGAGCCTACCCATGATACATACTTATCGGAGTCATCGATTGTACGGTCGATAACGATAACCGGGATTCCTGCGTCTTCGCACTCTGTAAGGACTGTGTCCCAACCGGTAGCAATGATCGGGTCGATGATGATGTAGTCAACTTCCTGCTCGATGAAGGAGCGGACAGCTTCCTTCTGTGCTGCTTCGTCATTGTCGCAGTCAACGAACTTCAGATCATAGCCGTTCTCCTCAGAGAAGACGTCCTGACAGGACTTTGTGGATGCTGTACGCCAGTCAGATTCATGACCAACCTGTGCGAAACCGACGGAGATGACTTCGTCTTCAGCGCTGACAGCCATAGCGGGAAGCATTGTTGCAACCATAGCGGTAGCAAGAATCATGGTAAGTTTTCTCATAATATCCTCCTTGAGATGAATACCTTTCGTCCCCTTGGCGGGGACATGAGTTGACCAGTTGACTAGTTTCTGGAAACAGTATAGCGGTCCCGGGGCGGATGCTCCATGTGAATCCTTCTCAAAAATGGGTGGAATTATCTCCATTTTGCGGCTCTGTTTGGGAAAAAGTCGAAATATTTACCGTGTCTAGTTTGAATTTTACTCATTCATGCACCTTGGGAATATGAATTTCAACCTGTGTTCCCTCGCCGTAGACGCTCTCGAAGATAAGACCGGAGGACTCCCCGTAATTGAGCCTCAGTCTCTCCGCGACGTTGGCCAGTCCGAAATGCGCATTGCCCTCGCGCCCGGTCCGCTCGTTGCCGTCCACCCAGCGGATGAGCTGCGTGAGCTGCTGCCTTGTCATCCCCATGCCCGTGTCGCGGATGGTGATGCAGATGCCGCCATTTAAGCTCCCGATGCGGATGCTGATATGTCCCCCGCCCCGCTTGTTCTTGATGCCGTGGTAGATCGCGTTCTCTACGATGGGCTGCAGGGTCATCTTCAGGATCAGGCAGTCGGCACAGCCTTCTTCCACTTCGATGTCATACGTGAGGAGGTCCCTGTATCGGAACTGCTGGATCTCCAGATAGGAGCGAATGTGCAGCTCCTCCTCGCGGATGAGGATCTCGTCCCGGCCTCCGGACAGGGCCGTCCGGAAGAAGGTGGACAGGGAGGCTGCGATGTTCTCCACGTCCTCCTTGCGGTCATCCTCCGCGAGCCAGACGATATTGTCGAGGGTATTGTATAGAAAATGCGGATCGATCTGGGCCTGCAGCAGCTTCAGTTCCAGGTTCCGCAGCTGGATCTGCTCCTGCCGGTTGTGCTCCACCAGGTCTTTCAGGCGGCCGGCCATGCTGTTGAAGCTGCGCCCCAGCGTGCGGATCTCCGGGCTCCCGCCGGGTGTGACGCGGACTTCAAAGTTGCCGGCGCCGATCTGCTCCGCCGCCTTGACGAGATGCCGCATGGGCCGGATGACTCCCCGGGTCATGGACGTACTCAGGATGAACGAGATCAGTACAAGCCCTGCGGCGGCCAGGATCACGAAGCGCGTGATCCGGATCCTCTGCCGGTCCATCTGCTCCTGGATCCGCGCCATGGTCTGGGACTCATAGTAGATGTACTCGGAGATCCGCTCCTGGATCATCTCCGTGAGCACATAGATGTCCACGTCCAGGCTCTCCATATTTGTGTCGTAGAAGCCCGTGGTCTTCACTGTGCTGCTGATGTCATTCACGCGCTTGTGGAGGGTTGTCAGGAGCTTGGAGCCCCTCTTGATGCTCTCGAGGGCGTCCTCGGAGACCGTCCCGCCCC
>CADCQE010000323.1 GCA_902803505.1 uncultured Lachnospiraceae bacterium
CGACATTTAAAAAATGTCGCAAAAAGAACCGTCCCCACTGCAGCATCCCCCGGCATTCTCACTCATTGAGAATATCCATCATCTGGTCAACCATCTCTTCCTCCTTGAGGCGGAACTTGATCTCCACGCGGCGGGAGGCGTCCATATCGATGGTGCCGTCTTCATTATAGATCGGATTGCTGTATGACTTGCCGTTCGCGGTGACGATATCCCTCAGCGTCTCCACCAGGTCCTCGTCGATCACGCCGTCTTCATCCTCCAGGCAGTAGGTTGCCACTGCAAGGGCCCTCTGCTGGGAGATCTCAAGGTTCGTGATGTAGTCTCCGTCTGTGTCCGTGTGTCCCTCTATGATGATCTCCGAGACGTAATCCCTAAAATCATCGCTGAGAAGCACATTAAAATAATGAGGAAGGAAGTCCTCAAGGAATTCCTCGCCCTCCGGCCGCAGCTCCGATTCATTAAAATCAAAGAGCACATTCGAGTCGAACATGATCGCGCCGGTCTTGGAATCAACAGAGACTTTTGCAGTCCCTTCAAATGCCTGCCTCAGGGCCTCTACGAGCTCTGTGCGGATGCCGATGAGTTCCTGCATCTGCAGCTGCTGGCTCTCGATCCTGCTCTGCTGTTCTTCCAGCTGCCGGGTCTGGGTCGCAAGCTGCTCTGTCTGGGCAGTGATCGCTGCCTGCTGTTCCTCCAGCTGCTTCTGCTGGGTCTCCAATGTGCTGGCCTGCTGGTCCAGAAGTGTCTGCTGCTCGGTCAGCTGCAGGGTCTGGCTGTCGACAGTGGCCTGCTTCTCCGCCAGCTGCTGCTGTTGGACAGCGGCAGCTTCTTTCTGCTTCTCCAGCTCCTGGGTCTGTTGGTTCAGAGTCGTCTGGGCCGCGGCCAGCTGCTCCGTCTGGGTCTGAAGGGCAATCTCCTTCTCCTTAATCTCCTTCTGCTGGCTCTCAAGCGTCGTCTCCTGTTCCTTTAGGGTCGATTCCTGCTCCTTCAGCGTGGACTCCTGTTCCCGCAGTGTCGACTCCTGCTCTTCGAGGGTCGCCTGCTGCGTGAGCATGGTCTCACGCTGCTGGTCCAGCTTCTGCTGCTGGGAGAGCAGCTGCCTGGCGTCCGCCTCGTACTGGGTCTTCGCCTGCATCATGGTAAAGGAGATCACAATTACAAACATCAAGAGCAGCCCGGCCATCATATCCGAATACGACAGCCAGTAGGAAGTCTCCTCGTCTTCCCTTCTTTTTTTTCTTCTCCGTGCCATATCGGCTCGCTCCTCCTATGTCCCGCATTACACCCCTGTCATCTGCCTGAGCTCCTTGCGCACCTGGTCCATGGAGCGGACCATTGCAGCCGTCTCCCTGGCCATGAGATCGAATGCCTTCTGCATCCCCTCGTAGGCGTTCTCGACAACCCGGGGTACTTTATTTGTAGAATTCTCAAGCCGAGAAGCCGTCGCATTGAGCTGCCCGATGATTCGTGCCAGGCTCTTGTCATAAGCTTCCAGCGTCGCATTGAGGGAATCTGTAGTCTGACGGTTAAAGTGCTGGGCGGCATTCATCAGATCCTGGGCAGACTGGGTGAGCGCACTGTTCATATTGCCGGTGGACCTCAGTGAGCCGTTCACCTGGGCCTGGGTTGACCTCGCAATCGTATCCGATGTCTCCTGGACGTTCTTCAGCAGAGCGTTGTTCGCGGCAGCGCTGTCGGCCGCCAACTGCTTATTTGCCATCTCTGCTGCGGCATAGATGCCCTCCACACTCTTCTTCGTGCTCTCCGCCAGTTCCCCGTCCATGCGCCTAAGGGTGGCAAGCTGCTCTGCTATATCATTGCTGTACTGCTCGGAAGACGCGCTGATCTGCCTCGTGTAGTCCACGAACTGAGCCATGTATTTCTGCTGCTCGCCGTTCTGCATCTGCAGCATAGCAAGCTGGGCGTTGACTGTGGTGAGTGTCTCGCTGAGCGCATCGTTGATCTGGTTCATCCAGTTCACGTACTGCGCCATATTCTCCATGGTCTTCTGGACAAGCTCGCTGGAGCGGATGAGATCAGAGCTCATGCGGTCCATATCCTTCATAAGCCCCTTCATATAGCTGCGGTTCTCCATCTCCCAGTTCGCGGTCTCCTTCATCGCCTTGCCAAGCTCGGAGAAAGCACCGTTCAGCTCCAGGTTCATCCGGTCAAGGAATTTGTCCACGATCGCATTCACACCCTCAACCTGGGCACGGCTTGCGATGTAAGCGAATTTCTCAACCGTATCATTCATGCGGTCCATCTGGGGAGTCATGATCTCACTGACGCGGTCTCCGACAGCCTGAGAGAAATTGCTGCCGATCTCGGTCATTCCATCCGCGAGAGTCTTCTGGAAAGCCAGCATCTGCGCCTGGCTCTCGTTCTTGGTGTCCGGAATGACGTAGTGCTCATAGGCATCCAGGAAGCGGTCCATCGCCTCCGTCGCCTGGTCCATCTTATTCTTATAAATAAAGCTGAAAATGAGGGAAAACACCATGCCGTAGATCGATGTATGGAAAGCCACCTTGATTCCCTGAATCAGGGGGGCGATACTCTGCGTGATCTCTTCGGCGGTGCCGGTGTTGAACTGCTGCAGCCCCAGTGTCAGGCCGATAAAGGTACCCAGAATCCCCAGTCCCGTCATGGTCCCGCTCATCAGGTTCAGGACATTCCGGCTGATGGTATCATCGATCAGCTCCTGGTTGATGTAGTCCTCGATATCACAGCGGAAGACATCCCCGGAGAGAAGCTCCAGGCGGTCAATTTCGGAGCGGTACTCTGCATATCTCCTCCGGAGAATCTCATCGGTGAAGAGATTGTCTCTGGTCCTGTAATATCTCCAGAGATACTGCTTCTTCATCCCGAAATCATCCCGGATGGTATCCGCAGCATCCGTCAGCTCCGCGATCATCTTATCCACTTGTGTGAAGCGGCGGAACGCGTATCCAAAGAGCCCGAGCACGATCGCAAAGAGCGCCGCGCTGACGATCACATTGGAGATGTCCAGCGATTCCGCTGTCAGGTTGAGATATACGCAGACGCCTGCCATGATCAGATAGACAACAATCAGCGTATACTTGGATCTGAGTATCCCCTTCATAACAGATTTGCACCTCCCCTTATGTGCTTGCTCCTACCGGACCTGAGGAAACAGCCTGTAAATTCAGAATACATGAGCTCAGTGAACGTTCTGTGAACCGCTCAGGGCTCTTTGGCATCTTCAAGATGCTGTTTCAGCTCCACCATCTGGTCACGAAGCTCTGCAGCCATCTCAAAGTTCAGCTCCGCAGCTGCGGCCCTCATCTGCTTCTCAATCTTGCCGATGAGCTCACGCAGCTCCTTCTCGTCCATATCCTGGGGTTCCTTCCCCAGCCGTTTCTGAGTAACTGCGACCTCCCGGGCCGTGGAGATCAGGTCCCTCACTGCTTTTTGGATGGTAAGCGGTGTGATTCCGTGCTCTTTATTGTACTGTGTCTGGATGGAGCGCCTCCGCTCCGTCTCTTCAATTGCCTTCTTCATGGAATCTGTTATCACGTCGGCATACATGACGACGCGGCCCTCAGAATTCCGGGCGGCCCTGCCGATGGTCTGGATCAGGGAGGTCTCGGATCTCAGGAAGCCCTCCTTGTCGGCGTCCAGGATCGCAACCAGCGTAATCTCGGGGATGTCCAGCCCCTCCCTCAGCAGGTTGATTCCGACCAGCACGTCAAACACATCCAGCCGCATATCCCGTATGATCTGTGTCCTCTCAAGCGTGTCGATATCCGAGTGAAGATAACGCACCCGGACTCCCAGATCCTTCAGGTAATCCGTGAGATCCTCCGCCATCCTCTTTGTGAGCGTGGTAATCAGGACCTTGTGATGAGCGTCCGTCTCCTTTCGTATCTCTCCTGCCAGGTCATCAATCTGGCCCTTCACCGGGCGCACCTCGACACCGGGATCCAGGAGACCTGTCGGGCGGATCACCTGTTCCGCACGGAGGAGCTCATGCTCCTCTTCGTATACCCCGGGAGTCGCCGAGACGAAAAGAATCTGGTCGATGCGCTCTTCAAATTCCCGAAAGCTTAGCGGACGGTTATCCAGGGCGGAGGGCAGGCGGAATCCGTAGTCCACCAGTGTTGTCTTTCGGCTCCTGTCCCCATTGTACATCGCGCCGATCTGGGGGATTGTCTTATGGGACTCATCAATGATAATAAGGAAATCATCCCGAAAATAATCGATCAGAGTGTAAGGAGGCTGCCCTTCCGCCCTCCCTGTCAGGTGCCTCGAATAATTCTCGATGCCGGAGCAGACGCCGGTCTCCCGCATCATCTCAATATCAAAATTGGTCCGCTCTTCAATGCGCTGCGCCTCAAGGAGCTTGTCCTCGGATTTGAAGAAGCGTACCCTCTCTTCTTTCTCGAGGTCGATGGCCTCGCAGGCCGCATCCATGCGCTCCTTGGGAACGACATAAAAGGTTGCAGGATAGATCGGCGCATAGAGGAGCTCCGCCAGAACTCCTCCGGTCATGAGATCTACCTTCGTCACCCGCTCGATCTCATCCCCGAAGAATTCGATCCGCAGTGCGTATTCATTCACATCCGCAGGGATCAGCTCCACGGTGTCTCCCTTCACCCGGAAGCACCCGCGGTGGAAATCAATCTCGTTGCGCTCATACTGCATCTCAATGAGTTCCCTAAGAAGGGTGTCCCGGTCTTTCTCCATCCCCGGGCGCACGCTCGTCATCATGTTCATGTAGTCGTCCGGCGCACCGATGCCGTAAATACAGGACACAGACGCGATGATCACGACGTCTCTGCGCTCGCTGAGCGACGATAAGGCGGAGAGCCG
>CADCQE010000324.1 GCA_902803505.1 uncultured Lachnospiraceae bacterium
CGACATTTAAAAATGTCGCAAAAAGAACCGTCCCCACTGCCTCATTTTATGTCGCGAAAAGAACCGTCCCCACTGCAGCATCGCTCCGATTTTTCCACATCTCTTGACAGATTTGACTCCTAAAAGGTAGAATGTTTATTTGCACGATTCCGTGCTGTGACGAGAAAGCAGTCGGAAAGGAGAAAAAGAGATGTACAAAAAAGTAGACACTGACATGAATTTTGTCGAGCGGGAGAAGTCGACCGTGAGATTCTGGAAGGACCGGGATATTTTCCGGAAGAGCATCAAGGAGCGGGAAGGCTCCCCGATGTATATGTTCTATGACGGTCCTCCCACTGCGAACGGACAGCCCCACATCGGCCATGTGCTGACGAGGGTGATCAAGGACACGATCCCGCGCTACCACACGATGAAGGGGGAGTACGTGCCCCGGAAGGCGGGCTGGGATACCCACGGCCTGCCGGTTGAGATCGAGGTGGAGAAGAAGCTCGGCCTGGACGGTAAGGAACAGATCGAGGAGTACGGGGTACAGCCGTTTATCAATGAATGCAAAGAGTCCGTCTGGAAGTACGAGGGCATGTGGAGAGAGTTCTCCGATGTCGTGGGATTCTGGGCAGACATGGACAACCCTTACGTCACCTACCACGATGATTTCATTGAATCCGAGTGGTGGGCGCTGCAGCAGATCTTCAAGAAGGACCTGCTCTATGAGGGATATAAAGTCGTTCCCTATTGCCCGCGCTGCGGGACGCCTCTGTCAAGCCACGAGGTCGCCCAGGGATATAAGACGATCAAGGAGCGCAGCGCCATTGTCCGTTTCCGGGCGCTCGGCACAAAGTACGATCCGGCAAGCGGCAAGAGTGAAGCACTTGAGGATCAGCGCTTCGAAACTGTAAAAGAAGGCGGGTTCTATTTCCTGGCCTGGACCACTACGCCCTGGACCCTTCCTTCCAATGTCGGCCTCTGCGTCAATCCAGAGGACGCATACGTTCTTGTGAGGGCAGACGGCTATGCCTACGTCATGGCGAAGGCTCTGGTGGAGCAGGTCCTCGGCGGTGAAGAGAAGCCGGCTCCGGAGATCATCGCGGAGTTTAAAGGCTGTGAACTGGAATACCTCGAGTATGAACCCCTCTACGCATGTGCCGGCGACAAGGTTGAGAAGCAGAAGGGCCATGGCTTTTACGTGACCTGCGACGATTATGTCACGATGACGGACGGCACAGGCATCGTTCACATCGCCCCCGCCTTTGGTGAGGACGACAGCCGTATCGGCAAGAAATACAACATCCCCCTCGTGAAATTTGTCAATGAGAAGGGTGAGATGACGGAGGAGACTCCGTTTGCGGGGATGAGGGCCAAGCCCTCAGAGAAGGAGCTTAAAGAGGGAGCCGTAAGCTGCGATCCGGAAGTCTTAAAAGACCTGGAAGCAAGGGGACTCCTGGTTGCTGCTCCGAAGTTCGAGCACGATTATCCTTATTGCTGGAGATGTGATACACCGCTCCTCTATTATGCGCGGGAGTCTTGGTTCATCCGCATGACCGCAGTGAAGGAAGACCTCATCCGAAACAACAATAAGATCAATTGGATCCCCGCTTCGATCGGCAAAGGCCGTTTCGGGGACTGGCTGGAGAACGTTCAGGACTGGGCTCTCTCCCGCAACCGCTATTGGGGGACTCCGTTAAATATCTGGGTCTGCGAGGACTGCGGAGAGAAGATGTCCATCGGCTCCAAGGCGGAGCTAAGGGAGAAAGCGGACAACTGCCCCGAGGACATCGAGCTTCACAAGCCTTACGTCGACGAAGTGACGATCACCTGCCCGCACTGCGGCAAGAAGATGCACAGGGTACCCGAGGTGATCGACTGCTGGTTTGACTCCGGGTCGATGCCATTTGCCCAATTGCATTATCCGTTTGAGAATCAGGAGCTCTTCAAGGAGCAGTTCCCTGCCAGCTTTATTTCGGAAGCAGTGGATCAGACCCGCGGCTGGTTCTACTCCCTGCACGCCATCTCGACTCTGCTCTTTAACGAGCCCTGCTTCAAGAACTGCATCATCATGGGCCTGGTTCAGGATGAGAACGGACAGAAGATGTCCAAGTCGAAAGGAAATGCTGTTGATCCGATGGAGGCGCTGAAGACATACGGCGCTGACGCGATCCGCTGGTATTTCACAGTCAACTCCGCGCCCTGGCTGCCCAGCCGTTTCTACGGGAAAGCCGTGATGGAGGGCCAGAGGAAGTTCCTCGGAACGCTCTGGAATACTTATGCGTTCTATGTTCTCTACGCAAATATCGACGCCTTTGATGCGACGAAATATGAGCTTGATTACGAGAAGCTCCCGGTGATGGACAAGTGGATCCTGTCCAGGCTCAATTCCACGATCCGCTCGGTAGACGGCTATTTGGCGGACTACCGCGTGACGGAGGCCGGAAAGGCTCTGCAGGAATTCGTGGACGACATGAGCAACTGGTACGTCCGCCGCAGCCGCGCCAGATTCTGGGCGAGCGGCATGGAACAGGACAAGATCAATGCGTATGAGACGCTGTACACCTGTCTTGTGACGGTCTGCAAGCTCTCCGCCCCGATCATCCCGTTCATGACGGAGGAGATCTACCAGAATCTCGTCCGGTCCATTGACCCGGCGGCGAAGGAATCCATCCACCTGTGCGACTATCCGAAGGCGGATGAGAGCATGATCGATGCGGCACTCGAGGAGAACATGGAGCATGTCCGCGACATCGTGGTGCTGGGACGCTCTGCGAGAAATGAGAGCGGAATCAAGAACCGCCAGCCCATCGGGGAAATGTATGTCAAGGCTCCCTATGAGATCCCGGAATTCTATCAGGAAATTATCCTGGATGAGCTCAACGTGAAGATCCTCACGATGAAGGACGATGTGAGCGCCTATTCCGGAAGCATTGTGAAGCCGAACTTCAATGCGATCCGCGCGAATCACGGCGGAGATAAGATCGGTCCTGTGCGCGCGGCCCTTGCGGCTATTGACGGCGACGAGCTGGTCCGCAAGCTGAAAGCAGACGGGGTATACACCGTCGCCGTTCCGGGTGGAAGCGTGGATCTGACGGAAGAAGACCTGCTCATTGAGGCCAAGGAGGTGGAGGGGTTCACCGCGGCCACAGACGGAAAAGTATCCGTTGTGCTGGATAAGCACCTGACACCGGAGCTTCTGGAAGAAGGCTTTGTCCGCGAGATCATCAGCAAGGTACAGACAATGCGGAAAGAGGCCGGATTCGAAGTCATGGACCGCATCTGCATTTTCGAGACTGGAAATGAGAAGATCCGCGAGATCCTTGAGAGAAACGAGGCTGCCATCAAGTCCGACGTGCTCTGCGATGCGATCGTGTTCGGCAGCACAGACGGTTATGTGAAGGACTGGAAGATTAACGGAGAACAGGTGACACTTGGAGTTAAGAAAGCAGAGAAGTGATCTGCTTCCCCACTTGAAGATCCGATGCTTTACGAGTCAATGAGATTGGTGAGAGACCATCGGTTATGAGATACATCTGCAAGAGAACATCAATCAGTTACCCGATCGATCAATGGATTCCCTTCCGTCGGATGATTCGCGGAAGGGCAATGAAAGGAGAATTTTAAGTGGCATCAACAAAGAAAAAAGAGAAAGCCTTCAATAAGGAAAAGTTCATCGAATTAGTAAAGTCTGTCGTCCGGAAGCGCTACCGCCTTGACATCAAGGAGGCTTCTCAGCAGCAGCTGTATCACGCAGTGTCGGAGGTCGTTGAGGACCAGATCGTCAATCAGTGGATGTCTTCCTGCCAGAGATTCCAGGAGCAGAAGAATAAGATCGTCTACTACCTGTCCATGGAGTTCCTTGTCGGGCGAGCTCTCGGCAATAACCTGCTCAATATCGGAGAGTATGATGGCGTGAAGGAAGCCCTCGTAGAGCTGGGCCTCGATATCAACGCGCTTGAGGACGAGGAGCCGGATCCCGCCCTCGGCAACGGCGGCCTCGGAAGACTGGCGGCCTGCTTCATGGATTCCCTTGCCACACTTGGCTACCATGCCTACGGCTGCGGCATCCGCTATCACTACGGCATGTTCAAACAGAAGATCGACCACGGCTACCAGAAGGAGGTGCCGGATCAGTGGCTGCAGCAGATCTATCCCTTCGAGCTCAAGCGCTCGGAGCACTCCAAGGAAGTGCGCTTCGGCGGAAATACCAGGACCGAATATGACTACGAGAAGGGCGAGAATAAGTATATCTATGAGAATTACAGCTCTGTTCTTGCCGTCCCCTATGATATCCCGATTGTTGGTTATAAGAATGGCGTGGTGGATGCACTCCGCATCTGGGACGCTGAAGCCATCAATCAGTTCGAGCTGTCCTCCTTTGACCGCGGCGAATATGACAAAGCAGTGGAACAGGACAACCTCGCCCGCACAATCACGGAGGTTCTCTATCCCAATGACAACCATTACGCAGGCAAGGAGCTTCGCTTAAAGCAGCAGTATTTCTTCATCTCCGCTTCCGTGCAGGAGGCCCTGGTCAAGCATTTGAAGAATTACGGCACGCTGGACAACCTTCCGGAGAAGGTAGCATTCCAGCTCAATGACACGCATCCGACGGTTGCGATCCCCGAGCTCATGCGTCTGCTCATGGACGAGTACGGCTATGGCTGGGACAAGGCCTGGGATATGACCATCCACACCTGTGCCTATACGAACCACACGATTATGGCGGAAGCTCTTGAAAAATGGCCCATCGACCTGTTCTCGCGCCTCCTGCCCCGCGTGTACCAGATTATTGAGGAGATCAACCGCCGTTTCCTGGGCGAGATCCAGCAGAGATACCCGAACAACCAGCAGAAGATCGCGAATATGGCGATCATCTACGACGGACAGGTCCGCATGGCATTTCTTGCTATCGTCGGCAGCCATTCCGTCAACGGCGTGGCGGCGCTTCACACTGAGATCCTGAAGAAGGATGTCCTCAAGGATTTCTATGAGATGATGCCTGAGAAATTCAACAACAAGACCAACGGCATCACCCAGAGGCGCTTCCTGCTCCACGGCAATCCGGAACTGGCTTCCTGGATCACGGACAAGATCGGCGACGGCTGGTGCACGAACCTGTCCGAGCTCCAGAAACTGAAGCTCTATGTGGATGATCCGAAGGCGCAGCAGGAATTTATGAACATCAAGTACAAGAACAAGCAGCGCCTCGCCGCCTACATTTTAGAGAACAACGGCATTGAGGTGGATCCGAATTCCATTTTCGACGTACAGGTGAAGCGGCTCCACGAGTATAAGAGACAGCTGCTCAACATCATGCATGTGATGTACCTGCGCAACCAGCTGAAGGAGCATCCGGAGATCGAGTTCTATCCGCGCACATTTATCTTCGGCGCGAAGGCTTCGGCAGGCTATGAGATTGCCAAGCTCATCATCAAGCTGATCAACTCTGTCGCTGACTCTGTCAACAATGATCCGGATCTTAAGGGCAGGCTGAAGGTCGTCTTCATCGAGGACTACAAGGTCTCCAACGGTGAGATCATCTTCGCGGCGGCGGATGTCTCCGAGCAGATCTCCACAGCCTCCAAAGAGGCTTCCGGTACCGGCAACATGAAGTTCATGCTGAACGGCGCTCCGACCCTCGGGACCATGGACGGCGCGAATGTCGAGATCGTGCAGGAAGTGGGCGAGGAGAATGCATTTATCTTCGGACTCTCCTCTGACGAGGTCATCAACTTCGAGCACAACGGCGGCTACGACCCGGGCTATATTTTCAACACGGACAGCGATATCCGCCAGGTCCTGATGCAGATGATCAACGGAACCTTTGACCCGAATACAGAGCTCTTCCGGCCGATCTATGATTCGCTGCTTACGAACAAGTACGGCACTGCCGACAAGTATTTCATCCTTGCCGATTTCCGCGCTTACGCCGATGCACAGCGCCGTGTGGAGGCAGCCTACCGCGACAGCAAGAGATGGGCGAAGATGGCTATGATGAACACCTTCTCTTCAGGGAAGTTCTCCTCTGACAGAACGATTAGCGAGTATGTCGAGGAGATCTGGAAGCTTGATAAGGTGAAGTGAGGGAATAAGGACCGCAAGTAGGACATGGGGACGGTTCTTTCTGGCCCGCAATTATGTCAATAATATATGTTGACATAATTGCGGCCGGAAAGAACCGTCCCCATGTCCCACTCAGGCGTGCCAACTTGTCACATCCCAAAATCTTTACAACATTTTTCCTGTATGATAAAATAACCGAGTGTGGGCATCTATGCCCTTTCTTCGTTATGTCGTCTATGGATACCTTAACTGGGGGTACATTACGTTGGATAAAGCCGAGTACAGAAGTAAGATAGAGGAGATCAATTCCCTCGCCGAGGCGGGGCAGTTCCGGGAAGCCGCTGTGGTGGCGGATGAGGTGGACTGGAAGCATGTCAAGAGTGCGCGCACACTTTGCATGATCGGAGAGATCTATGAGGCGGACAAGCGCTATGTAGACAGCGCCAGGATTCTCCGCTATGCCTATAAGCGCTCTGCGTCCAGCAAGACGGTTCTCTACCGCCTTGCCGAGCTGGATATCCGCAACGGAGAGTACGACGAGGCGAAGCGCTTTATTAACGAATTTGAGCAGAATTCCCCGAATGATACCTCCCGCTATATCCTGAAATACAAGCTTCTGCGCGCGGAGAAGGCTCCGCTGGATGACCAGATCGCGGTGCTGCGCGATTACAAGGATCACGAGTACACGGAGAGATGGGCTTACGAGTTGGCTAAGCTTTATAAAAAGAACGGCCAGAAGGAGAAGTGCATCGAGGAATGCGATGATATGATCCTCTGGTTCTCCGAGGGTAAGTATGTCACAAAGGCGATGGAGCTGAAGATGACCTTGACCACGCTCACTCCCGCTCAGCAGGCTGCTTATGACAATCGCTTCAGGGATGAGGAGCCTGCGGCGCAGACTGACAGTGAGACAGAAGAGGAGGACTCCGCGCTTACCGGCCTCGAGACAGTGGAGAAGAAGATCCTGTCCGCCGATGATGAGGATGAAGACCTGATACCTTCTATAAGCGCCGCTGAGTCCATTTCCAAGATGGAGACGGCGGCGAGTACGGCCATAGGAAAAGAGATTCCGGAGACGGTCAGTGAGGATAAGAAGAATAAGATCGGTAACGTAGCAGGCGGTATTCAGAAGAAATTATCGCACAGTATCCGTGCCGTCTTCTCGGGAATTCGTCCTTCTGACGAGGCTGAGGACGAGGATGAGGATATGAAGATCGTTCCGGACCGCTCTGAGCGGGATGTGGAGCCTGTCGTCCCCGCGGAAGAAGTTCCGGTGGAGAATGTGGCTGTCCCGGATGAGAGCGCAGAGGAATCCGCAGCGGCGAAGCCGGATTCGATGAAAACAGCGGCGGCAGTGTCGGCGGTGGCAGCAGCTGCGGCGACTGCGGTGGCGGCAGCAGCTGCGACAAATGGACAGGCTGCCGCGGATGCCGGGAAAGCGGCCGGGACTGCGAAGGAAGCAGCCGGGAAAGAAGCAGAGAACGCAGCTTCCGATACGGTGGATCTGGATAAATTGTTTGCGGAGACCGGGAGCGCGCTTGCAGGGGAGGTCGCGTCAGGTACCTATGTCATGGCGGATACTCTGGAGAGTGACCGCGACCAGGCGGAAGCAGATGCCCTGAAGCTTCGGAAAGAGACCGCAGACGGCGAGGAAGAGCCCGAAGAGGTGAAGGATCCCGCCAGGGAGATGCTCGCGCGGGAGACTGACGAATCCCTTGGCCTCACACGGGAGCTCCATCTGCGCGATGCGATTGAGGAGGAGCTCAGCCGGAGAAATGCCGCAAGCGGGGACCAGGGCGATGAGGCCCCGCGGACACCCATCCGCCGCCCGGAGGAGGCGGCGAGGATCGCGGTGGCCGAGGCGCATGGAACGACCTATAATCCTGACGACGCAAAGAATGATGAACTGTCCGGGGGAACCTTGAGCGAGCTTCCGGAGGGAGAGGGCGTTTCTGATGAGGAACTGCTCGCCATCTATGGCGGTGATGAAGCTGTCCGCAGAGAACTGCTCGCAAACGAGAACGACATTCCGGAAGTGCCGGAGGAGGAGAAGCGGGATGAGCTTCGGAACCTGTCCGATACAGAAGGCGCAGAAGGCAGCTCCCTGATTGACAGCCTTATGGGCGAGCCGGGCATCTTTGTTCCGGTGCCCGTAGAAGGCAGGACCCTGACGGAGCCTGAGAAGAAAGCGATGTCCTACTTCGCTTCAATTCCGGGGATTGATTACCAGGTGACGAGTGCCCTCGCCGATATTCACAATAACAGCGGGGACAAGACTTCCAAGAGCGGTAATATTGCGATTATGGGCCGCCAGGGCTCGGGCAAGACCAGGCTCGCTGAGGGCCTGATCCTGATCACCTGCATGCATCTTGGCATCAAAGCCGCAAAGGTGGGGAAGATCGTAGCCGATGACTTCAACAAGAAGGATCCGGCAGCTGTAGTAGGTCAGATGGCGGGCGGCTTCCTGATTATCGAGGCGGCAGGCTCCCTGACCGATGATTCCGTTGAGAAGCTGAATCAGGCCATGGAGTTTCGCACGGACGACCTGATCGTCATCATTGAGGATGAGAAGGCAGATATCAAGCAGCTGCTGGACAAGCATCCGGCATTTGCCGAGAAATTCACGTCCCGCATCACAGTTCCGGTATTCACGAACGATGAGCTGGTGACATTTGCAAGAACTTATGCCAAGGAGGAGGGCTACAAGTTCGACGAGATGGCGACTCTGGCACTCTACACGATGATCGGCGACAACCAGAGAGATACAGAGCCGATGACAGTCGGCAAGGTCCGGCAGCTTGTGGACAAGGCCATCGAGAGGAACAGCAGGAAGCTCTTTGGCAAGACGACGGACAAAGAGGACGGGAGGATCGTCCTCATGGAGAAGGACTTTAATTTCTGACTCCGCATGCCCATGTTCTCTGATTGAAGGAAATATGCAGGACCGCCTTTGCGCGGTTCTGTTCTTTTCTGGAGACGAATCACGGCAGCGGGTGAGTGCGAAATGGAATAAGGAGAGATGCTATGGAGCCATATCTGGGTGACCCGAAATATACAGCGGCGGTACTGAAAATGCATGGGATCAGTGCGAGAAAGAAATTCGGACAGAATTTCCTGATTGACCGGACTGTGCTGGAAGATACGGTCGAGGCTGCGGGAGTCGGAGCAGAGGACTGTGTGCTGGAGATCGGCCCGGGGATCGGAACCCTGACCCAGTTTCTGGCCTCCCGGGCGGGGAAGGTGTGCGCGGTGGAAATTGACCGCTCCCTGGAGGGGGTCCTTAAGGACACACTGAGCGGATGGCCGAATGTCCGCCTGATCTGGGGAGACATCCTGAAGCTGGACGTGGCGCGCGTCGCGGAAGAGGAGAATGGGGGCAGGCCGATGAAAGTCGCCGCGAATCTTCCGTATTATATTACAACACCGATCGTATTGCAGCTGCTGGAGAGCACGGACCGGATCTCGGACATCACGTTAATGGTACAGAAGGAAGTGGCGGACAGGATGATCGCCCTGCCGTCCTCTAAGGATTACGGGGCCCTGACTCTGGCTGTTCAGTATTACTCGCGGCCGGAGATAGTGCGCATCGTGCACCCTTCCTCCTTTATGCCTCAGCCGGGCGTGGACAGCGCCGTAGTCCATTTGTCCAGGTACAGCGAGCCTCCCGTTTGCTGCAGGGATCCGCAGCAGCTCTTTGCCGTCATCCGGGCTTCCTTTAACCAGAGGAGGAAGAAGCTGGTCAACGGCCTTGTGAACTATCCGCCTCTTCACTGCACAAAGGAGCAGGCGGAGCAGGCCGTGGCGAAGTGCGGCTTCCGGCCGGATGTGCGCGGCGAGATGCTCAGCCTGGAGGAATTCGCTGCGCTGTCGGATGCGCTGTCCCTACTGCAACATTTTAGAAATCTTTCATAAAATACAGCTTGTTTTTTTGTGCTAATACGATATAATAGGGCATGTGTTAAGAAAGGACACTCTGTAATTAACAGTATTGTAACAGAAATGTAACATCGGTCCGATCCCGACTATCCCAAATCCAGGGTCTTATTCCAGGGAGAACGAATTGCTCTGCATGACAGGCGATTTTATCAACAGCGATAGGTTTAAGAGGAGTGAATGAGATGAAACGGAAGACAACAGCTTTCTTTGTTGCATTTATCGTAATTATCGTAGCGGTTCTGGCTCCGGTCACCAGCGCCATGGCAGACAGCTCTGCTTATGTGTCACTGGGCGCGGACCTGACAGCAGAGCAGAGAGCCACGGTTCTCGGCCTTCTGGGCGTGACGGAAGAGGAACTGTCACAGGATACGCTTGTCACGGTCACCAATGAAGACGAGCACCGCTACCTGGGCGCGATCCTTCCCGCCGAAGTCATCGGCACAAAAGCCCTGTCCTCCTGCAAGGTAGTCCAGAGAGAGAGCGGCTACGGAATTCATGTACACACACAGAACGTCAATTATGTGACAGAGGGGATGTTCGAGAACGCCCTCGCTACTGCAGGTATGAAGGATGCCGAAGTGACGGTCGCGGCTCCCTCGCCGATCTCCGGTACTGCGGCCCTCGTGGGTGCGATGCTGGCCTATTCCAAGATGAACGGAACGGTCGTGGAGACATCTGCGATCGAGGCCGCGACGAACGAGCTGGTCACTTCCGGCGAGCTGGCGGAATTTCTGGGGGACTCTGAGAAGACAGAACAGCTGATTGCCGTGGTGAAGCAGATCGTGGCAGAGAAGGATCTGACCGATGAGAACGCAATCCGCTCCACTGTCGCAGACGTAGCCGGGCAGTTCGGCTATGTGCTCTCGGATGAAGAGATGAATATGGTTGTCGGCCTGATGAAGCAGCTGTCTTCTATGAATCTGGATGCCGGCTCTCTCGTGAGCCAGGCCTATGAGATCTACCGGGCAGCCATGGACAGCGGGATTGATCTTTCTTCCCTCGGGCTGGACAGCAGCACATTGTCTAAGGTGGTCGATAAGGCCCCGGGCCTTCTGGATGGCCTTCTGAGCTGGTTCGGCAGCGCCTTTGGGGGCTGAAAATCAAATCATAATAAGTAAAGCAAAGGAGCAGGGAATAGATCCCTGCTCCTTTCTGCTTGTCATATGCAGATCTGCAGATTATTTGAAATATCTCTCCAGAAGTCCCTTGAATGCCTTGCCGTGTCTTGCCTCGTCGCGGGCCATTTCGTGAACAGTGTCATGAATCGCATCGAGGTTCAGTGCTTTCGCGCGCTTAGCGAGATCTGTCTTGCCGGCAGTTGCGCCATTTTCAGCCTCAATTCTCATCTCGAGATTCTTCTTGGTGCTGTCGGTGACGACTTCGCCGAGAAGCTCTGCGAACTTGGCAGCGTGCTCCGCCTCTTCAAAGGCTGCCTTCTCCCAGTACAGGCCGATTTCCGGATAGCCTTCGCGGAATGCGACGCGGGACATAGCGAGATACATGCCAACTTCAGAGCACTCGCCTGTGAAATTGTCACGGAGGTCAGCCTTGATGTCTTCCGGAACATCCGAAGCAACGCCGACGACGTGCTCGGAAGCCCAGGTCATCTCGTCAGACTGCTTTGTGAACTTGGAAGCCGGAGCTTTGCAGATCGGACATGCTTCCGGAGGAGTATCGCCCTCATGAACATAACCGCAGACATTACATACCCATTTCGCCATAGTGTTTCTCCTTTTCTTTGTAATGTGATTGTGAGTGGATAACTTATGCTCGCCTTTTGAAGGCAGGCATACTGACGTTAGTCTGATTCCTAATCTATCATATGTATTGGAAAATAGCAATGATGTGCGGGGTGGTGAGCAGGGATGGTGTTACTATTCACGGCCCCTCCCGCTACAGGCCACAGACCATCCGTGCTTCGCACGTATGTCGCAGCTAAAGCTGCTTATGTCTGA
>CADCQE010000325.1 GCA_902803505.1 uncultured Lachnospiraceae bacterium
CTCTCGGCGTGAGCGCCACCAGCAGCGCGCCCTGATCACTTCCACAATATTTGGAAATGCTTCGAACGGTCTCCTGCGTCGCATTCTTTGAAAGGATCACCGGAATGCACCCCCTCGGGGGCTCGGCCTCAAGCATCTCCTCAATACTGACTGTCTCCATTGTAAGAAAATCCCTGGTCAGGAACTGCTCGATGGAAGCCCGAAGCGCACTGCCCCGCCCGCTGCCGAAGACGACGGGCGCCCGAAAGCCGTCCCGCACGCCGACCACCAGGCGGGTCTCAAGTCCCCTTCCAAGAAGGCTCGACGTCAGGGTCGCCGCGCAGGAAATGCCCTGCTCCACAAGATCCTGTTCTTTCACGATGTGGCTGTCTTCCACATCGAGGTAGATCACAAGCTGCTCGGAAGTGACCGAGCTGTAGGTATTGACCATGAGCTGCCCGGACCGCGCGGTGGCTTTCCAGTTGATGGTCTTCATGGGATCCCGGATCGTGTACTCGCGGATCGAGGCAAAGGCGAAGGGGTCCTCATAGACCCTGCGGGCGCTCTCCCTGAGCCCGAGAATCATCTCCAGCCGCAGCAGGATGTCCCGCACATCCACGCGCCGCGGATAGACATAGAGGCTGTCGGACACGTCGACCTGCCGGATGTACTGATTGTGCGAGGGCAGCGTCCTTATGCGGATGCTCGCCTGGGAGATGGTGTAATGCCCGCGCTTCAGGCACTGCAGGCGATACTTTCTGGTGATCCGCTCTCTTCCAAGAAGCGAGAAAATGTCCCGCTTGTAGAGGTAATCGCTCTCTGTGATGTTCTCGGCATCCTCGAAGAGGAGCCCCCTCTCCACCCGGAAGCCGATCTCCGCCGCAGGTACCGGGAGGCGGCTGCGGTTCTCCACGACCTCCTTGAAGCGGATGGTCTCCCCCGCCGTCGTCTCTGCATTTGAAAATGAGAGCTCCAGGGATACCGCAGTATGAAGAGAGCGCCTCGTAAGGCGCTCCCAGAGAATACAGACAATCAGTAAAATTGCCAGGACAACAATAATCAAAATTTCAGCCCCAATTTTCTGTCGGTACCGGCACGGTGTCCAGCAGGGTCAGGATTCTCTCCTGCCTCCTGGCCTCTGAGCTCTCCTCAAGGAGGAGGCGGTGGGCCAGCACGGGCACTGCGACGGCTTTGATGTCCTCAGGAACGACGTATTCCCGCTCATTGACCAGGGCATAGCCCTGGGAGGCCCGGAGAAGGGCAAGTGTCCCTCTCGGGCTGATGCCTTCTGCGAGGCCGTTCATCCCTCTGGCGCGGGAGGCTTGGGAGATGGCGACGATATAACTGCGGAGATCCTCATGGACGCGGATTTCCGCGCAGCGCCTGCGAATTGCAAGTACTTCTTCCTTCGCAGCGACGGCCGCAAGCGAAGCGAGGGGCTCGTCACTTATGAAGCGGTTCACCATGTCCAGCTCCTGCTCCGCGCTGAGGCCGCCCATCCCAAGCTTCATGAGAAAGCGGTCCAGCTGGGCCTCAGGAAGCGGGAAGCAGCCCAGAGTCTCCACTGGGTTCTGTGTTGCGATTACAAAAAAGGGATCCGCCATGGCGCGGGTCGTCCCGTCCACTGTGACCTGCCCCTCGCCCATGCACTCCAGGAGCGCGGACTGCGTCCGCGGTGTGGCGCGGTTGATCTCGTCGGCGAGAAGGATGTTCGTGAACACCGGCCCCTCCCGAAAGACAAACTGCCCCTTCGACTGATCAAAATAGTTGAGTCCCGTGACGTCGCTGGGCAGCAGGTCCGGAGTGAACTGGATCCGCCCAAAGGCAAGATCCATGGATCTTGCCGCGGATTTGGCGAGGACGGTCTTCCCCGTCCCCGGCACATCCTCCAGCAGCACATGCCCGCCGGCGGCAAAAGCAGCAAGGAGCAGTGAGATCACTTCCTCCTTGCCGACCATGACCTTCGCCATATTGTTTCGGATCTTCGTCAACATAAGCAGATGATTTGTACCTCTATGGAGTGGATCACAGGAGCACACCCTTCTTGGCGTTCTTCAGTGTAGGTATTTCTGTCGGATCCTTGTCGTCGAGGTGCTCGCCTTTGTACTTCTTCGTCTCCGCCGCGATGACACCCGACAGCAGCAGCACCGCGATGATGTTCGGAATCGCCATCAGGCCATTCAGGATATCCGCGATGTTCCAGATCGTATTCAGCTCCACAAGGCAGCCGATGAACACGCCGGCCACCCAGAGAATCTTGTAGACGATGACGATCCTCTCTCCGAGGAGGTAGACCGCGCAGCGCTCGCCGTAGTAGTACCATCCGAGAATCGTAGAGAAGGAGAAGGTGATCAGCCCCACAAGGAGGATGATGACGCCGATATGGTTCGGAATCGTTGCAAATGCCCGCTTAGCCAGAAGGCCTCCGTTCTTAATCAGGTCTCCTGTGGCCGCATCGGTCGTGACCGAAGGATTCTTAATAATCGTAGAGACAAGAACAATCCCTGTCATGAGACAGATCACAACCGTATCCCAGAATGTACCTGTCATGGAAACCAGCGCCTGTCTCTTGGGGTTGCGGGTCTGCGCGGCAGAAGCGACCAGCGGGGCCGAGCCCATGCCGGACTCATTCGAGAAAAGTCCGCGGGCAAACCCGTAGCGGCAGGCCAGTGCAACCGTTGAACCGATAAAGCCGCCGCCCAGGGCCTTGGGCTGAAAGGCCGACTGAACGATCGTGACGATCGCAGCGCCGAGGTATGCCCTGTTCATGATCATGATGATGATGCAGCCGAGGATATAGAACAAAGCCATGAAGGGAACCAGCATCTCGGAAACCCTCGTAATCGACTTGATTCCGCCGATGATGACAAGAGCGACAATGACGGCAAGAACAGCTGCCACTGCGAATCCGGGAGTCTTGAATTGATCTGTAAACTGAACGGCGACGGCATTCGCCTGAACCATACAGCCGATGCCGAAGGCGCAGACCGCAGCGAGAATGGCGAAGATAATGCCTGCCCATTTTGCATGGAGGCCGCGGTCCAGAGCGTACATCGCTCCGCCGATCATCGAGCCGTCTTCACTCTTGACGCGGTACTTGACGCCGATCAGGGTCTCAGAATACTTCGTCGCGATACCAAAGATACCGGTGAGCCACATCCACAGGACGGATCCCGGCCCGCCGCAGGCGATCGCCGTACCGACACCGATGATGTTGCCCGTTCCGATGGTGGAGCTCAGGGCCGTCGTCAGCGCGCCGAACTGGGAGACATCGCCCTCCGCATCCGGGTCCTTCGTGACAGAGAGCTTAATCGCTTTGAAAATATACTTCTGGATGAATCCCGTGCGGATCGTCATGAAGATGTGGGTTCCGAAGAGCAGGATGATCAGAGGCCATCCCCATAAAAAGCTGTCAATGTTGCTGATGATATCCTCAAAACTCATTGTGAAACCTCCCTCTGGTGCTTGTGTAGCAAGGATAAAGACTGTTTTATTGTACGACACTATGCAAGTTCCTGTCATCACCTTTTTCGAAATAATTGCAATGGGGACAGTTCTGATCAGGAACTGTCCCCATTGCAGCATTTTCATCCAAACACTGTAAAAGCCGTTGCAGGCTCCTTGGCGCAGGAGGTAATGACATCCACCGGCCAGGAAACGCCGCAGTACCAATATGTATTGTCCTTATGCCCGGGATCGTTGACGGCGATCGTGCCGTCCGGCAGCACGCCGACAAGCAGGATATAATGCCCGTAATTCGTAAATGGCGGGGCTCCCACATGCTCCATCACCGGCTGACCGTTCCGAAGGGCCATGAGCACTTCATTGATATCGCCCGTGATATAGGCATCGACGCCGTAATCCGCAGCGGTCACAGTGCCGACCGTAAACGCCGCTCCCTGATCCGCGATATACTGGCCGTTCTCCTTGAACTCAACCGGCGAGACGATGCGCTGCATCACATAGGACAGGGCCATCGCCGTCGCAAAGAAGCCGCAGCCCGCCTCATGCATCGTGTGTCCGTTGACATCGAAGGTGACGCCGGGCCATTCCGTGAAGAGCCACGTGCCGTTGACAAAGTAACCGAGCCCCTGATTGTAATAGGGAACCATCATGATGCCGTTGGCATCCTTGGGCCTGTCCTTGGAGAAGCGGTACGCTGTCTGCGGCGCATCCCGAAGGAGCACATGGTTCCAGAAATCCGCCGTGCTGAGCCGCATGGAATCATCGATCAGGGAAATGACGTGATCCGCAATCGCGTCATTGATCGTATCCGAGGCAAGGAAATACTGTCCCGCCTTCGTGATGCAGGCCTGGTACACATAGTAGTCGCCGTCAAAATAGGTGCTCATGTAATCCGCGCCGTTGTCGCAGATATAGAAAATGTCCGCAGAATCCGGCAGTTCGATCCCATCCGACAAGAGCTCGATCTTTAGCCGGGAGGTCAGGATCCGCTCCTTGTGGGCACGCTGGTTCGCCTCCGCCACGTCGAGCATGTGGATCTTCCAGCTCCGGTACCAGGGAGAATGGCTGTCGCCGCTCTCCTTCTGCGGGGCAGTGGATTCCGCCGTGCTCTCCGCCTCCTGCGTCACGCTTGAGGCATTGCTCCCCGCAGCAGCCGGCTCCGCAGCTTCGCCTCCTGCTGCCCCCGCAGCCTCTCCGGAAGCCGGAGTTATGCTTGCACTTTGGTTTTCAAGATCAGCAGTGCTCTCCGCTGCCGCTTCCGTTCCGCCCGCTTCTGCCGCCGGCTCTGAAGCGGAAGCTGCCGTCTCGCCGGCCGCAGTACCCGGATCGGCGGGAGCATCGCCGTCCGTCTCCGGCACGGTACTCGAAGCCGTATTCCCGACCAGCTCGGAGCTCGCCCCGTTCTTCGCTCCCCCGGAGTTCTCTCCCGTCTTCGGGCTCCCGGAAGTCTCGGAAGTCTCGGAAGTCTCGGAAGTCTCACCCTTCGCAGTGTCGCCGCCAGCTGAAGTGCTCTCTTCCTTTTTCTCCTTTGCCGCGGGAGTATCGTTCGTCTTGGGAGCCGCCGTCACCTTCGGCGCACTGCTCTCCTGCTGCCTATTGGGATTCGCAGGCGGAATCATCGGAGTGATCTCCTCCGCCCCCGCAAGAGCGTTCTCCTCCGTGGGAGCCGCTGCCGCCTCGACCGCAGCTTCCTCCGCCGCGGCGGGAAGAGCAGCTGCCGGAATTCCCGCAAAAAGCAAGGTCCCCGCAAGGAACGCTGCACCTGCTGTCCGCCGGACAGACACGCGCCTTCGCTTATCAATGATACTTATCTTCTGCATTACTTCTATACTCATCCTGCTCACCATCGGCTGGGGCCGCCTCTTCGTCTTCTCCGTCATTGTCCGTATCCGCGCGGGCCGGCTCACCGCTCACAGCGGTCAGACCCGGCGGCAGTCTCATGCGCCCCTCTCCTCTCAGTTATCGCCCTGAGCGGCCTCATAATCCTCGGCGATCTCACTGTCCGTAGTGGAATACAATTCATTTTCCACCTCCGGCACAGTATCCGCCCTGTCGTAAATAATGACCGGAACGGTAAACCACACATTTTCATACAGCTTCTGCATAGCACTATACGGCGTATTGATGCAGCCGTGGCTGCCGTCATAGAGCCAGATGTCCCCGCCGTATTCATCCCGCCAGGAGCTGTCATGGATACAGATCCCGTTGAACATAATCGCGACGACATAATTGGCGTGGGCATTTCCATATGTGCCCTGCATCGTGTGGTCCACCAGCTTGTCCAGCACCATGAAGCAGCCGCAGGGCGTAGCCCTGGTCCTCGTGGCAAGTCCTGAGACGATACTCGTGCTTAAGACGACGTTGCCTTCAATGTAGTACCACATCTGCTGCTGATCCAGGCTGATCTCGATGTAAGTATTTCCAAAATCGCCTCCGAGCTCATCACGCGCCTCGCCAAGCTGAATCCAGGTGCACTCCACATCCTGCGACTGGCCGGAGACAATGGCCTTCCGGATCGTGGCAGTTGTCGCCTTAAGGTCCATCTCATAGCCGAAGCAGTCATACTTGCTCCCGCCGACCTCCACTACGTCGCCGGCATTTGCCCTGAATTTCCGCTTGTGCCCGAAGGTGCTGTACTTGTTGTAGAGACTGAGCACATAATCCTGGATCTTGTCCGAATCCACGGTGATCTCATTCGACTCAAAGCTGTATTCCAGCCAGCTCCCGTAGACTTCCTTCGAGAGCTTCTCCGTGACGCCGCCCTTCATATCGA
>CADCQE010000326.1 GCA_902803505.1 uncultured Lachnospiraceae bacterium
ATTGCCGAAGGCAATTGCTTAGATTAACTGCATATAGGGAAAACGAAAGGTTCTGCGCAGCAGATAATTTCGTTAACGACTATAATTCCCGAAGGCAATGATTCAGATTCACTGCATATAGGGAAAACGATAGATTCTGCGCAGCAGATCATTTCGTTAACGGCTATAATGGTATTATACGCCTATCATAAGCCTAATTCAATCTTTGAGCGCTTATTCATTTCTTGCTTTTTCACCGATGCGTGAGCCTATGGAATGTTTTTTCTGACTCCCTCTTCTTCGAGGAACCCTTTCATTGCTCTATTCGGTGATGTTTTCTATTGCAAATCCAGGGGCGTTATTCTATCTTGATAGGGTGATTAAGGCCTCGGCGGACCCCGGACGTGTACAGTGGGTGACGCTGCTGCTCAGAACCTTTTCGTTTTCCCTATATGCAGTGAATCTAAGTAATTGCCTTCGCCATTTATTTAGGTTAACTGGTATGACCGGGAATTGTGACCGGCTGGGATCTGAGCGGGAGACGAGGAAATATAGTTAAAGAGTGAGTGATATGAGCGGAAGAGTACCTGATCAAAATCATTTCACACAGCAAGAGACGCGAAGAGATACCGTGATCATTCGCACAAGCGTCGTCGGCATAATGGCAAATATTCTTCTGGCTGCCTTCAAAGCCATTGCCGGGCTCGCATCGAATTCCATTGCCATTGTCATGGACGCGGTCAACAATATTTCGGATGCGGCGAGCTCCGTGATTACGATCATAGGAACAAAGCTTGCAAGAAAAGCACCGGACAAGAAGCATCCCTTTGGCCACGGGCGGGTGGAATACCTGACAGCCATGGTCATCTCGCTGATTGTTGTCTACGCAGGAATCACGGCCTTTATCGAATCGGTCAAGAAAATACTGCATCCGGTTGAACCGGATTACAGCATCCTCTCCCTGATCCTCGTGTCAGTGGCTGTTGTGGTGAAGCTCCTGCTCGGGCGCTATGTCAAACGGGTGGGAATCCAAGTGAATTCAGATTCCCTGAAGGATTCCGGAGAGGACGCGACTCTGGACGCCGTGATCTCGGCATCTACCCTTGCAGCCGCAGCGATCTATCTCATCTTTCATGTCTCGCTGGAAGCCTGGCTTGGTGCGGTGATCGCAGTGATCATTGTCAAATCGGGAACGGATATGCTGAGGGATACACTGTCGCACATTCTCGGAGAAGGTGTGGACCCGGAACTGGCCCGGCAGATTAAGGATACGATCTGCCGTTTCCCGGAGATCAGCGGAGCCTATGACCTGGTGCTCCATAATTACGGTCCGGAGGATTACAATGGCTCCGTCCACATTGAAGTGCCGGATACGCTCACTGCGGAAGAGGTGGACCAGCTGACACGAAGGGTGACCAGCGAAGTGTACCAGAAGCACAAAGTGATTCTTACGGCGATCAGTGTCTACTCCATCAACACGAAGAACCCGGCAGCAATCGAAGCGCGGAACAAAGTCAGCGAGATTGTCCTCTCTCATGAGAATACCCTTGAGATGCATGGGTTCAATATCAATTTTGAACAGCGGCGGATGCGCTTTGATATTGTCATCAGCTTCGATGAGAAAGACCGCTGGGCCCTCTACGAGCATATTACTGAGGATGTTCAGGCGCAATACCCTGATTATGAACTGCAAGTGACCATGGATACGGACTTCACTGAGCAGTAGAAGCCCGTATGTGCCCCGTATTTTTGTCCTCAGAAAGCGATTACCGTGTAGAGCCCGACAGCCTTCAGCGTAATCACTGCGCCGTCACTGTCCCGTCTGATCCTGCAGGAGGGAACAGATTGCCCTTCCGGTACGAAAAGCTCCGGTTCCTTTTCGGATACATCCCTGACTTTCAGCTCCAGCTGCTCAAAGGGGAGGATGCGGTCTGCTTCTGAATCGTAGTTGTAGTTCAGAATGTGGATCCATGATAACAATAGTTGTGCCGAAACCATGCGTCAAAATAGATTTCTCGTTCCATTGCCGAACCTCCTTCTCAATGCATCTTCGTGAAACTGCATCCGGGGAAATCAAAATGTCTGACGGACAGACGTTTCGCTGACGGCGGCAAACAGCGGCCATAGTCCCACAGTTGGGTAATTCCATCATACATGCACAAAGCCTGATTGAAAAGTGCCGATATTGCTCGCCTGACTCGCCGTAACGTGTTATTATTTAAGAAATAGAATCACATCAAGTGATTCTATTTCGTACTCACCCACTTCCGAAGGAAGTGGGGAGTACTGGTCAACCTAAGTAAATGCCGAAGACAATTGCGTGGAGGATGATGCGTGAACTTGAAGGAAGCCGGACATTACCGGACCGGAGTCAATACGGTAAAGGGACTTGACGGGCTGAGAGTCTATGCGATTGCAATGATTCTGGCCTGCCATGTCGGGGCTTTGGCTGATATTGCAGGGGGAATCGGGAATAAGATCTTTTTTTCCATGAGCGGATTCCTTGCCTATTACTCCATTTTGAGATGTACGGGCTTCCGAGGTGCCCTCACATTTTATTTGAAACGCTTTGTAAGGATTGTCCCCGTCTTCTGGGTGGTGGTACTTATTGTGTGGAGAATGTTTCCGGGGATCTTTAATGTGCATGACTTCAGCTCTCCCCACAGCCTGCTCCTGAATCTGTTCTTCATCAAGAATTACGGGCATTTCTGGTTCCTGCAGCATCTGGTGCTGATGTACCTCCTGGTGCCGCTGTTCTTCTTTCTTCACAAGGGAATCGTCTCGCTGCTTTTGCGGGCCGCTGTCCCGGAGCTTGGGGCAAGGCTTGGCTCTGCACTGCTTTTCCTTGTACTCGCTGTGCTGGAGAAGAAGTATCTGACTGCCGATGTCCTGTCTCTGTCGGGAGAAGGGAGCCATCGCCAGTTTCAAGTGTGGATGTTCTTATTTGGGTTTGCAGCGGCAATATGCGGAGATGCACTTGTAAAAAGCGGATTTCGGGAGAAGCACCGGGGAGCCGTACAGATCGGAAGAGCAGTCACAACTGTTGCTGTACCCGTACTCCTTGTGCTTCTTACTGTCAGCGTGCTGCCCCCGGTACATCATTCCGGCAAGCTGCTCTTCCTGAGCGGTGAGTATCTGAGAACGATTCTTGCCTGCGTCATTTACCTCTTGTTCCTGCTTACGGAAGACAGCCTGATTGCCAGGTTCCTCAGCTGCGGCATCATGGTCAGGCTGGCGCAGCTATCCTTTGGCATTTATCTGTGGCATTTTTTCTTTCTCTCGTATTTTCGGACAGAGAGCGGACTGCACAACTTTGTGTTTAATTACTTCATAAGCCTGTGTCTTGCACTCTTTACTTATCTTGCGGTTGAAAGGCCGGTGAACCGTTTGTTCAAAGGCCGCCATTAGTCCGTCTCTTCGATCTCCTGCTGCCTGCGCTTTCGCATAGCCGGGTACTTACGCACTGGCTCCAAACTTCATCTGAAGTCATTTTTTCAATGACAGGAGGCAGCGGGTCGTGTAGAATAGGACTATAGATAAGAGAGGCATTTTCTATGGATTGGGTTATTGTTGTCGATAATGATCTGGACAACTTGGAGATGGTTTATCAGGTACTGAGCCGGAATGACATGCATGTCAGTACGCTCAGCAC